>CAIYMF010000210.1 GCA_903927265.1 uncultured bacterium
CGGTGCTGGTAAGAGCACCCTGATCAAGGGCATCGCGGGGATTCACGCTTTCGACAGTGGTGAGTTTTTGTTCGAAGGGCACTCGGTCAAGGTCACCGGGCCCAAGCAAGCGAACGATCTCGGTATTGAGGTCGTGTACCAAGACTTGGCGCTGTGCGACAACCTCGATGTCGTGCACAACATGTTCCTCGGCCGCGAGATGAAGCGCGGCATCACTCTCGATGAGACCACGATGGAGCAGCGCGCACGCGAAACGCTCTCGGGACTCTCCGTTCGAACTCTGAAATCAGTGCGGCAAACCGTGGCAAGCCTCTCGGGTGGTCAGCGGCAGACGGTGGCAATTGCTCGAGCTGTTCTCTGGAATTCGAAGTTGGTCATTCTCGATGAGCCCACCGCAGCCTTAGGCGTGGCGCAGACCGAGCAGGTGTTGGCGCTCGTACGTCGCCTGGCCGACAAGGGACTCGCCGTCATCCTCATCTCGCACAATATGAACGACGTCTTCCAAGTGGCAGACAACATCGCCGCCTTGTACCTCGGCCAGATGGCGGCGCAGGTGAAAGCCACCGAGGTGTCTCATGGTCAAGTCGTCGAGTTGATCACCGCGGGTCGAAGTGGCGACCTCGGAATTCAGAAGGCAGTGGTGACCGCATGAAGGCCGTCATCGACGAACGGGCCGACCAGATCGACCCCAGTCACGAGGGTTCGATCCGTGAGGCCATCAGCGATTACCGCGACAAGATCCGAGGTGGCGACCTCGGTTCGTTGCCCGCCATTCTCGGCCTGATCGCCATTGTCATCATCTTCGGAGTGATGCAGGGCAAGACCTTCCTGAGTGCTGCCAACTTTGCCAACCTCCTCACGCAGAGTTCGATGGTGATCGTCCTGGCAATGGGGCTCGTTTTTGTCCTCTTGCTTGGTGAGATTGACCTGTCTGCCGGTTTCGCCGCCGGTACGTGCGCCGCTGTGCTCGCTGTCACTCTGACGGTGAAGGGGTGGCCGTGGTACCTCGCGATGGTCGCAGCGCTTGTGGCCGGTGCTCTCATTGGTTTGTTAATCGGCCTGCTCGTTGCGCGGCTCGGAATTCCTAGCTTCGTCGTGACCTTGGCGATGTTCCTCGCGTTACAGGGGCTCATGCTGTTGATCATCGGCGAGGGCGGCACCATCCGGGTCACGGAAGACACGGGTGGTCCGATTCTGGCCATTGAGAACGACAACATGACCATCATCGGGGGCTGGATTTTGTTCCTGGTTGTCGTCGGCGGTTACGCATTGACCACCGGATTGAGAATGCGTAAGCGCTTGTCGCAAGGCCTCACTACTCAGGCGCCGGCGGTGTGGCTCCTCAAGGTCATCGGCCTGGCCGTCATCTATGGACTGTTCACGTGGTTCCTGAGTCAGGAACGAAGTCAGCGGCCGGACGTCACCTCGATCATGGGTGTTCCCTACATCGTGCCGCTCATCATCGTGTTGCTCGTGTTTCTCACCTTCGTGCTCGGTCGCACGGCGTTTGGGCGGCACATCTATGCGGTGGGTGGAAACACCGAAGCCGCGCGTCGTGCCGGCATCAGCGTGCAGGGAATCAAGATCGCGTGCTTCGTGATCTGTTCGACGATGGCCGGTGTGGCAGGAATCCTGTTCGCGTCGCGCGACAATTCGGTCTCGCCTTCAACTGGTGGAAGCACCACGTTGCTGTACGCAGTAGCGGCGGCTGTTATCGGCGGTACCAGCCTGTTTGGTGGTCGTGGACGTGTCCTTGACGCTGTGCTCGGCGGACTGGTGGTGGCGGTGATCGGCAACGGCTTGCCGCTGATCACGCAGCAGGCGGGTATTCAGTTCATCGTCACTGGACTGGTGCTGCTTGTCGCCGCCAGCGTCGACGCACTCTCGCGGCGCCGTTCGGCGTCGTCAGGTCGAGCGTAGGGATGTCGACACTTCTCCGATGAGCACAACAACACTGGCAGGTGCCACCCAAGATGAGATGCGCAAGCGCAATCTGGGTTCACTGTTGAGGCATTTGCACGTCAATGGTGCGTGCTCTCGTTCGGAATTGACCGCGCTGACCGGACTCAATCGCAGTACGGTCGGCGCCCTCACGGCCGAACTGGAGGAAGCGGGGCTGGTGCGTTCCGAGCAGCCCATCGGGCACGGAGTGGGTCGGCCCTCGATTATGGTTGCGCCAGCCGGCGAGCGGGCCTACGTGCTCGCCGTTGATGTAGGTGTTGAGCATGCCAGCGTCGCGCTCATCGGGCTTGGTGGGTCGGTGCTCGCTCGGCGTGAATTACAGCACGTACCTGGCGAGACACCACGTAAGTTGATTCAACGTGCACGCCGCGTGGTTGATTCACTCGTCGCGACGGCCGCCGACGGATCGGTCTGCATTGGTATCGGGGTCTCTGTCCCAGGTGTGGTGCGGCACAGTGACGGCCTTGTGCACATTGCACCCAACCTCGGCTGGATCGAAGTTCCATTAGGTTCGATCATCGCCACAGTGTTACGCACCAACCTGCCCATTGCGATTGCTAACGATGCCGATCTCGCGGCGATCGCTGAGCATGCTCGCGGTGCAGCACGCGGACTGTCGCACGTCGTGATGATCAGCGGTGACGTTGGAGTGGGTGGCGGCATCATCATCGATGGTCGGCTGATGACTGGTGCAGGTGGTTACGGGGGTGAGATCGGACACATGGTGATCAACCCCTCGGGCGGGCGTTCGTGTCGTTGCGGCTCGGTGGGGTGTTGGGAAACCACGATCGGTGAGCAGGCGGTACGCGAGGCGCTAGGAGTCCTGACTGAGTCCGAAGTGCGCGCGAGTTTGTTGGAAGCGACCCGAGGCGATCCGCGGCTTGCGGAGGTAGGGCGCTGGCTCGGGCTCGGCGTCGCGAACTTGGTCAATATTTGCAATCCGCAAGCCGTCGTGTTCGGCGGCATGTTCGGTGATCTGTATCGGGTCGTCGACGAAGCGGTGGCGCAGCAACTCGGGAATTCATTGGCAGCGCCCCTCGAAGGACTGGTGCTTCGTTCGGCAGCCCTGGGCCCCGACTCGGTCTCGATGGGTGCGGCTGAACGCGCTTTTCTGTCGTTGCTCGACGATCCACTCGGGCATCTTGCCCGTTGCCGTGAGCTATCGGCTGCCTGATCGGCTCACCCCGCCTACACTTGCCGAAGACCCCTCGCTCAAGCGGTGGGCGCCGTTCTGGAGGGAGGTGCCAGGTGAGTTTGCTCGATTCGATTCGGTCGCCACACGACCTGAGGGCACTCCCAGAAGAACAGATGCCGCAACTGGCGGATGAGATCCGTGCGTTCCTGATCGACCGAGTCACACGCACGGGTGGTCACCTCGGACCCAACCTCGGGGTTGTCGAGTTAACCATGGCGATTCATCGCAGTTTCGATTCGCCGCACGATGTGATCATTTGGGATACCGGGCATCAGTCGTACGTGCACAAGATGCTCACCGGTCGCGTTGACGAATTCGACACACTGCGTCAGGCCGGCGGCATGTCGGGGTATCCCTCGCGTGCCGAAAGTCCGCATGACGTGGTCGAGAACAGTCACGCCTCAACTTCACTTGCGTGGGCAGATGGTGTGGCCCGGGCACTTGAGCAGCGCGGTGAACTTCCTGACCGACACGTGGTGGCAGTCATTGGTGATGGTGCACTCACCGGTGGAATGGCGTGGGAAGCACTGAACAACATTGCCGCCGCGGCCGAGCGGCCGCTTGTCATCGTGGTCAACGACAACGCGCGGTCCTACTCGCCCACCATTGGTGGGCTCGCTCACCATCTCGACACCTTGCGCACGACGGGCGGCTACGAGCGGGTGCTGGGCTGGGGTAAACGAACGCTGGGCCGCACTCCGGTGGTCGGCCCGCCGGTCTACGAGGCACTGCACGGAATGAAGAAGGGTCTGAAGGACATCGTGGCGCCTCAGGGCATGTTCGAAGACCTCGGCCTGAAGTACATCGGCCCGGTCGACGGCCATGATGTGGCGGAGCTTGAACACGCACTTCAACTGGCCAAGGGTTACCCCGGTCCGGTCATTGTGCATGCGATCACTGAGAAGGGTCGCGGTTACCAACCGGCGCTTGATGATGAAGAAGAGCGCTTCCATGCTGTGGGCATTGTCGACCCCAACACAGGCAAGCCGCTGAGTGCGAGCGGCCCCACTTGGACAAGTACATTCTCTGAGCACCTCGTCACTGTCGGCCGGCGCCGTTCGGATGTCGTGGCGATTACGGCTGCGATGCTTGGACCAACGGGTCTGAATCGATTCGCCGATGCCTTCCCCGAACGCACGATTGATGTCGGAATCGCCGAGCAGCACGCGGCCACCTCGGCGGCAGGAATGGCATTTGCGGGGCTGCACCCAGTGGTGGCGGTGTATGCCACGTTCTTGAACCGAGCATTTGACCAGGTGCTTCTCGATTGCGCCATGCATCGCGCTGGCGTCACTTTCGTACTCGACCGTGCGGGTGTCACCGGCGACGACGGTGCCAGTCACAACGGGGTGTGGGATCTTTCGATTCTGCAAGTGGTGCCAGGAATTCGAGTGGCGGCTCCTCGTGATGGTGCCCGCGTATGCGAACTGCTCGATGAAGCAGTGGCAGTCGACGACGGTCCCACGGTGCTGCGCTTCCCGAAGGGTCCGGTGGGTACAGACATTTCGGCTATCGAGGAAATCGACGGGCTCGACATTCTGCGTCGCGAGGGCGACGACGATGTGTTGCTCGTGAGCGTTGGTGCGATGGCGCCTCTTGCGCTTGATGTTGCCGACCGATTGGCCGATCAGGGCATCGGTGTCACGGTCGTCGACCCTCGATGGGTCATTCCGGTAAATAGCGCATTGGCTCCGCTGGCTGCACGCTTCGAACTTGTGGCCACCGTTGAAGACAGCAGCCGCTCCGGCGGAGTGGGTTCAGCGGTGTCTCAATCATTGCGCGATGCCGGGGTATTCACGCCCGTACGCGACTTCGGGGTGCCAAGGCAATTCCTCGCTCACGGCAAGCGAGCCGACGTACTCGCCCGTGTTGGCCTCACTGCGCAAGACGTGGCACGCGAGATCGTGGGTACCGTCGCCCGACTTGAGGCGGCGCGTGCCGGCGTTGACGCTACGCAACCTGGATCGAGCGCTTGGACAGGCCCATAAACCAGCCGTCAATGACGTTGGTGGGTGCCGCCGACTGATCAGAGGCGAGGCCAAGCGCGACGAACAGCGGTGAGAGATGCTCGACCGTGGGGTGCGCGTAGGGCATACCCGGTGCTCGATCGCGGTATGCCGCCAATTCGTCAAGATTGGCCGAGGCCAGTGCTTCCGCCGCCCACGCGTCGAAGTCGCGTGACCAGCCCGGGGGTGTGGAGGATCCGGCCCAGTTCTGCGGACTTAGATACGGCAGGCCGTGCGTGAGAAACCCGGAAGCCACGATGAGCACTCCCTGCTCGCGCAATGGGCGAAGTCTGGCTCCCAATTCCATCAGTTTCTGCGGATCACTCGTGGGCAAGCTCAGTTGTAGAACTGGGACATCGCCCAGCGGGAACATGGCCATGAGCGGAACCCACGCTCCGTGATCGAGGCCTCGGCTGGCGTGCTGGTGGAGGGTGTCGGACATCAACGCCGCCACAGATGTGGCGAGATCGGATGAATCAGGAGTGGGGTAGGTGAGTCGATAGAACCGTTCCTCGAAGCCGCCAAAGTCATAGACGAGCGGAGTGGCGGCGGCTGTGGCACTCACAGCGATCGGCGCGGTCTCCCAATGGGCGCTCACGACGAGCACGGCTCGTGGCTTGGGAAGGCGCAGGCTCCAGTCGAGCAGTTGTCCCATCCAGAGGGCATCGTCGAGAAGTGGGGGAGCGCCATGCGCGATGTACAACGAAGGAAGTGGGCCGTTCTCGGGGCTCCAGCGAGCCTGCGCCTGACTGCGAGGGCGAGCGTGGGTCTGGAAGTCGGTCAGGATGCTGCTGGAGTTCATGGGAGCCTCACGGTTCGGGGATCTCAAGAATACCAGCAGTAGTTGACGGTTCAACCACATACTCTTGAGATGGCGCTAGCGGGCACTCCCTCGACTATCGAGGATCCGGTGGTCTCCGCCGTCGGCCACCTGGACAATTTCATCTCGGGTGATCAGCAGAGGACGGGTGAACCCCCGTTGTTCGTCCGGTACTGCGCCGGCGGCGGCGACGGCGAAGGCGGGGTCGATACGGCCCAGATCAAGCCATCCGTGGGTGCGCGTTGGCACGGCGGCACTTCTCATCCCCGAGTCATCAACCTGGACGATTTGGTGGCGAAACGCGCTCGATGAAAGCAGCGTCGGCACATCGCAATCGCCAACCGAGCGCAGGGTGCTGACGGGGTCGCGAGCAAGGCGTTCAATTCCGAACTCGGCCATTTCCTCGCGGTAGCTGCAGGCACGTTCCCACCACGCCTCAACATTGATGCCAAGGTAGGTCACGAGCTGCGGATCGAGAACGTGAACGACCTCCGGATCGGCCGCAGTGTCACGAAGGCCCAGACCCACGTCGAGTGAACCTCCCAAGACCCGCTCGCGAACCCAGAGGGCACCGGGATGCAACACGTGACCGACGGGTAAGCCCACGGGGCGAACGCGAGCAAGCTGTTGCGCGGGACTCCAGCCGATGACGCGCAGTCGGGTGCGGACCCAGGTGCGGGCTGACCGGACGGCACGGTCTCCGTCGCTGCTGTGGGGAGCGATCGCGAGTTCTATTTCACGCCACGACATCTCGATCGTGTTGGCCACGGTGACGCTGTGGTCGTCAATGTCGATGTCGAGGTCGTCGAGCACACACACAGCGAGCATGACCCGTCGAAGTAGGTCACGTGGCAGCGCCGAGGTCACGCCGTCAACACTAGAGCCCGTGGGTCACACGCTGGCTACTCCGGGCGCATGGAATCGAGCCCCCGTCACCCGCTCGGAGGTACCGGTGCGGTCGAGGTACGGAGTGATTCCGCCCAGGTGGAAGGGCCACCCGGCGCCGAGCAACATGCACAGGTCGATGTCCTGGGGCTCGGCCACCACACCCTCGTCGAGCATCAGCCGCACCTCTTGTGCCAGTGCGTCGAGTGCGCGTTGCCGCACCTGCTCACCGGTTGACGGTGAATCGCCGAGTTCGAGCAGAGACTCAATTGCCGGCGCAATGCGCGGACTGTCCGTTGACCAGTCGAGCAATTCGGTTGCCCCTGATTCAACAATGCGCCGCTGGTTGGAGGAGACCCCGAATCGGTCGGGAAATGCCTCGTTCATGGTTTCGGAGACATGCAACGCCACCGCGGGCCCCACCAATTGCAGCAGGGTGAACGGTGACATCGGAAGGCCCAGGGGATCGAGCGCGTGATCGGCAACTTCAAACGGTGTGCCTTCGTCCATTGCGGCGGTGACCTCCCCGAGGAAGCGCGTGAGCAAACGGTTGACGACAAATGCCGGCGCATCCTTGACCAAGACGCACGACTTCTTCAACGACTTGCCGACGGCAAATGCGGTGGCGAGAGTCGAGTCGTCGGTGCGTTCTGCGCGAGCGATCTCGAGCAGAGGCATCACGGCTACCGGATTGAAGAAGTGGAAGCCCACCACTCGCTCGGGATGCGCGAGTCCGCTGGCCATCGCGGTGACCGACAGGCTCGACGTGTTGGTGGCCAGAACGCACGTCTCGGACACGACGGCCTCGACTTCGGCGAAGACCTGCTGCTTGACGGCGAGGTTCTCGAAGACGGCCTCGATGACGAAGTCGGCCTTGGCGAACGCCTGCTTCTCAGTTGAACCGGAGATGAGTGCCTTGAGTCGATTGGCCTTGTCGGGGTTGTAGCGACCCTTGGCCTGCTGCTTATCGATCTCGCCGTGTGCGTAGGCCACGCCTTTGTCGACGCGGGCTTGGTCGAGGTCAGTCATGACAATCGGAACTTCGAGGCGCTGGGCGAAGAGCAACGCGAGTTGGCTGGCCATCAGGCCGGCACCGACGATTCCTACTGACGTCACGGGTCGGGCCAGTGACTTATCGGGGACGCCAACGGGACGCTTCGCGCGCTTTTGTACAAGATCGAAAGAGTACAAACCTGCGCGCAACTCATTGCTGAAAGTCAGATCGGTGAGCGCGTCATCTTCGGCAGCAAAAGCCTCGTCGCGGGTCGCGGTGCGAGCGAGCGCGATGAGGTCGAGTGCGCGGTACGGCGCAGGTGCCGCTCCGTGCAGACGTGCGTCGAGCCCGGCCCGTGCTCCTGCGACGGCAGCTTCCCACGTGTCACCGCGATCGATCTCGCGGCGAGGCACGTCGATATCACCGGCAAGAACTCCGGCGGTCCAGCGCAGTGATTCCTCAATGAAATCGGCCGGTTCGAGGATGGTGTCGGCGATGCCGAGTGACACCAGGTCGCGCGGCTTGAGTTGGCGGTTCTGGCTTGCAGGGTTATCGATGATGACCTTGATGGCGTCGGCCGGACCGATGAGGTTGGGAAGGAGGTACGTGCCACCCCAGCCAGGAATCAGACCGAGGAAACATTCGGGCAAACTGATTGCGGCCGCACCCGACGACACCGTGCGGTACGTGCAATGCAACGCGATCTCGAGCCCGCCGCCCATCGCCGCGCCGTTGATGAAGGCGAAGGTTGGAACGGGCAGTTCGCCGAGGCGGCGAAATACCCGGTGACCGAGTCGACCGATCTGCAGGGCCTCGTCGCGCGTGGTGAGTTGCGGAACACCGGTGAGGTCGGCGCCCACAGCGAAGATGAACGGTTTGCCAGTCAGAGCAACGGCAACCAGACCAGGCTCGGCAAGAGCCGCGTCAATGGCAGCGTCAAGTGAGGCCAAACCGCCCGGTCCAAAAGTGTTCGGCTTGGTGTGGTCGAAGCCATTGTCGAGCGTGATCAACGCGACTCGTCCGGTTCCGCCGGGCATGTCGATTGCTCGGCAGTGCGCGTGGGTGATGACCTCGCTGAATTCGGCCTGCGTTGTGTCGGTGGCGCTCATCAGCGTGTGACTCCCTCGAAGTTCGGGTTTTCCCAAATGACTGTTCCGCCCATGCCCAATCCGATGCACATGGTGGTGATGCCGTACTGCACCTGCGGGTTCAGTTCGAAGGCGCGCGCGAGGTAGGCCATCAATCGGATGCCAGACGAAGCGAGTGGGTGGCCGACGGCAATGGCACCGCCGAAGGGATTGACGCGCGAATCGTCGTCGGCAATGCCGTAGTGCTCAAGAAACGCAAGCACCTGAACCGCGAAAGCCTCGTTGATCTCAAAAGCTCCGATGTCGTTGATGGTGAGTCCGGCCTTGGCCAATGCCTTTTCGGTCGACGGCACCGGTCCGAAGCCCATGACCTCGGGTTCAACGCCGGCGAAGGCGTAGGAGACCAAGCGCAACTTCGGTGCGATCCCCAATTCGTCGGCGACCTCGCCAGCCATCAACAGCGCGCCGGTGGCACCGTCGTTGATGCCAGATGAGTTTCCGGCGGTCACCCGGCCCTGCGGACGGAACGGGGTCTTGAGGCTGCCCAGGCCTTCCAGTGACGTGCCGGGGCGCGGTGCCTCATCGACGGTGGCGAGTCCCCAGCCGAGTTCGGCACTGCGTACCGCCATGGGAACTAAGTCGGGCTGAATCAGGCCGTTCGCATAGGCCTTGGCCGTGCGCTCTTGGCTCGACAGCGCGTAGGCGTCGGCGCGGTCCTTGGTGATGCTGGGGAAGCGGTCGTGCAGGTTCTCGGCGGTCTTTCCCATGAAGAGTGCTTCGGGGTCGATGAGGCGCTCGGAAAGGAAGCGAGGGTTAGGGTCCATTCCTTCGCCCATGGGATGGCGGCCCATGTGCTCGACTCCGGCCGCGAGGGCAACGTCATACGCGCCCACGCCGATGCCGGCGCTGAGTGTGGTGACTGCAGTGAGCGCGCCCGCACACATGCGGTCGATGGAGTAGCCGGGAACCGACTGGGGGAGTCCGGCCAAAAGCCCAGCCGCGCGCCCCAAGGTGAGGCCTTGGTCGCCGATTTGAGTGGTAGCCGCGACAGCAACTTCGTCAATGCGCTCGGGCGGCAATTGCGGATTACGACGCAAGAGTTCGCGGATCACGCGCACCACGAGGTCGTCGGCGCGGGTCTCGGCGTACATGCCGCCGGACTTTCCGAAGGGGGTGCGCACGGCGTCAACGAGGACGATGTCACGGGGCGGACGGGCCATCAAGGGCTCCCGGGGTTCGGGGCGGCGCGACGACGCGCGCAGCCGTGGGTTCCGATCCCGATGAGTCTATATTACCGGCCGGTAACAACCAAGGAGGGTGTCACCTAGACGTGCACCTGTGAGCGTGCCGCGACGGGTGACTTCTTAGTCGGGCGCAGGTACAGCGTGAGCGTCGTGACCAGATAGATCAACCAGCCGATCACTTGGCCGACGGTCATCGCGGTGCCGATGTTGAGCAAGCCCTTGAGCAGGACTGCAGGAAGTGATCCCTGCGGAAGCCAACTCAACTCGAACGCGATGTTGTCTTCGCCGGGGAGAACTCCAGCCTCTTGGAACTCGCCGATGGCGTAGGCGACTAGGCCAGCCGCAACGACGATCAGTGCCACGCTGGTCCACCGGAAGAAGGTGGCGAGGTTGAGGCGCAATGCTCCTCGGTAGAAGAGGTAACCGAGCAACACCGCCGTGGCTAAGCCAAGAAGGGCTCCGAAGAGACCGCGAGCCGCTTGATCACCTGACCGGATCGTCGACCAGAGGAACAGAGTCGTTTCGAGGCCTTCGCGCAGGACCGCGATTCCGGCAGTGGCGCCGACGGCCCAAGCGCCCACTTCAACCGCTGTTGCCATCCGTGCGTCGAGTTCGCCCTTGATGCCGCGGGCGGCGCTCCTCATCCAGAAAATCATCCAGGTGACCAGGCCGACGGCGATGAGTGATGTGGTGCCCGCGAACAACTGCTCAGCGCGCTCGCCGAGGGATTCGTCAACGAGCGAGAGAAGGGCGCCGAAGAGTAGCGAGACCCCTACTGCGATCGCCACACCGATCCACACGGGAGTGAGGCGGTCACGGCGACCGACTCGGGTGAGATAAGCGACCAGAATGCCAACGACCAGCGCGGCCTCGAGTCCCTCACGTAGCCCGATGAGGTAGGTCCCCAGCACGATGCTCTCCTTGGGTTGACTTACTTAGGTAAGCCTAACCTAATTTAATCACAGGATTGCTGCAACGTGGAGGGGCGATAGTCCGCTACTGACCGGGACTTAAGTCAGATCTGACGTTGGCTCCGGCACGTCGTCGGGGACCGTGGGTTCGCTGGACAGGGGGTGCTCGGCCGCGTACTGAAGGGCGGCCGCAAGCGGCGCGGCCACGAGGTCGCACTGCCAGACCCGCGCCCCGGAATCAGTCAGGAAACTGCGAATCCCCGTTTCTGAGATGTCGACGGGTGGTTGCCAGCACAAGCGGCGCACCACCTCAGGAGTGACGAGGTTTTCAAGCGGGATCGTCACCCGTTCGCCAATAGTGGCGAGGGCTTCGCGGGCCCCTGCAAGACGCGCGGCGGCAGGAGGGTCGCGGTCGGGCCAGGCGCGGGGTGGAGGCGGTCCGCTGGCGCTGCGAGCGTGAGTGGGCAGTTCCGATTCGGGAAGGGCTGTGGCGCGGGCAATGGCGCCCCACCAGGTGGGCAGATTGCGTCGAGCGCCGCGTCCGCCCCAGCCGGGCAGGTCGATGAGCGCGTCCTCCGACGTGGGCATAGCTGTGGCCGCGGTCACGATGGCAGAGTCAGCAAGCACGCGACCGGGGGCGGAATCGCGTTGCTGTGCCACGCGATCGCGGGCTTCCCACAGCGATCGAACGACGCCGAGGGAACGGGGCTTGCGAATCTTGTGCAGACCCGACGTTCGACGCCACGGTTCTTCGCGCGGAGCGGGTGGTTCGGCGGCGGCCGCAGCAGCGAATTCTTGATGTGCCCAATCGAGCTTGCCAGCGCTGACAAGCTCACCTTCAAGGGCATCACGCAATTCAAGAAGGAGTTCGACGTCGAGTGCCGCGTAACGCAGCCACGGTTCGGGGAGGGGGCGCGTTGACCAGTCGGCAGCGGAGTGTTCCTTGGCGAGCGAAACGCCGCAGAACCTTTCGAGCAGTGCGGAGAGTGACACCTTGGGATAGCCGAGGAGGCGACCGGCGAGTTCAGTATCGAACACGCGCGTGGGTACGAGGCCAAGTTCACGCAGGCAGGGAAGATCCTGGCTGGCCGCGTGAATGATCCACTCTTCGCCCGCGAGTACCGCTGCGAGGGAGTCAAGGTTCGAGAAAGCGATGGGGTCGATGAGGTGGATGCCCGAACCTTCGCGCCGGAATTGCAAGAGATAAGCGCGCTGGCTGTAGCGATAACCACCTGCCCGTTCGGCATCGATGGCGAACGGGCCATGACCTGCGGCGAGAGCGGAGAGGGCGATCTTGAGTGCGGCCGGTGCGTCGACGACCTCCGGAACCCCGTCACGGGGTTCAGAAAGCAACGGGAGGGCGGCAATCTCCTCCTCCGGAGCCTCCACGTCGGGTACGAGTTCGTCGGTGGTCACCCCGTCACGATACGCCTGCGGGGTGCTGACGCCGGGATGCACGGGTCGAAGCGGTCAGCGCACGTAACCAGTACGCATGGTGATCGCGACCATTTCGGCGCGGTCACCGGTGCCGATTTTCCTTGCGATCCTGGCCAGGTGGCTCTTCACCGTCAGGGGTGATAGACCCAGAGACTCGCCGATATCGCGGTTGGATTGACCGTCGGCTACCCGCTGCAACACCTCGATCTCGCGACCGGACAGATCATCAGGGCGCCCGAGGCGTCCGCGGCTGGGGGCGAGCGCCGTGACCTGAGCTCCGGTTGTCTCTTCTTCGGGAACCACGATGTAGCTGCCAACACCGGATGCGATGGCACCGCGGATGGCGTGAGCGTCATCGCGGGGAGAGAGAAGGACCGTGCGTTTCCATCCTGAAGCGCGCAGATCGGCAATGAGCGCCAGCGCAGTACCGTCGGTCAGGGCTCCGTCGATGACAGCGACATCACGGGACATGTCTTGACGTGAACGAGCGCGGGCTTCGTGGGCGCTACCGGCCTCAACTACGTCGCGGGCACCGAGTGCGCGCAGGGAAGCCACCAAAGCGTTGCGTCGACGAGGTGACGTCGACACCACCATTGCCTCGAAACGCGAGCGTGGCAGCGGAATGACAGGCGCATCAGAGCGCCCTGCTGTCGCGATCATCTGTGCCTCCCGATGCGGCCAGTGGCATAAGGGGTCTCCTATGCCGGGTCCTGACCCGTTACAGGGAATATCGGCATCGCCGAACCCTCACTTGAGGGCGCAGGGAAGGAACTTGGCGCCGGTCTTAGAGTCTGCGCGTGACGCCAAGTGGCGTGACGTCTGCGGGAATCGCCTGAAGGCCCGAGGCAACTGCCACGAGGTCGGTCCAGGCCAGAGCATGGGTGCCGAGGTCGGGCGAGAGGGGAGTCCAGGAGGCCCGGATCTCAACGGTTCCGCCTTGATCGCGTTCGGAGAGGCCGCCGAAAGCCTCGGAGGTGGTGCGTGTGACCGTGCCCGACAGCGCGACATAGTCGGCGCGACGATGAGCGAGGGATTCAAGCAGCCACGACCAGCCCACTTCGGTGAGCATCGGGTCAGCGGCAATATCGGGCTCAAGGGTGGCCTTCACAAAGCAGACGATGCGAAGCTCGCCTTCCCAGACCTCGGGCGGATCAGGATCGTGAAGAACGACGAAGCGGCCGGACGAATCGGAAGCGTCGCTGAGCAGTTCGGCTGTCAGGGCGACCGATTGAGGGGCCAATCGTTGCGGCGCTGGCACCTCGATGACAGAAATGTCAGGACGATGCCGAACGGTGGTCAGAGTCGACAGCACCGTGTCCCAAAGGGCGGAGGGTACCGACGGATTACTCACATCGACAGGTTACGTGCCTTGGGGGCATGCTCCACGGCACCGACGCGCCCGGAAGGGCTATTCCTGTGCCGCTAGGGTCGGCTCGTGGGTATCCTCCTCGCACTTGTCTCAAGCGTGATGTGGGGAACGGCTGACTTCCTCGGCGGCACGATGTCGCGCCGACTTCCTGTGGTCGCGGTGGTGCTCGGATCACAATGCTGCGCCTTCGTGGTGATGCTCGTGATTGCCACGGCGACGGGAGGCTGGTCAGCCCCTCGCGACTACGTGCCCTGGGGAGCTGCCGCCGGCCTCGTGGGATTGATCGCGTTGTCGTTGTTCTACGCAGCACTCGCGACAGGAACGATGGGAGTTGTGTCGCCCATCGCGGCACTCGGCGTGCTGGTGCCCCTTGGCGTCGGACTTTTCAGCGGACAACTTCCGAGCGGGGGCCAATACTTCGGAATCGCGCTTGCGTTGATCGGCATCGTGTTGGCCAGTGGCCCTGAATTGAGCGGTGCCTCCGGAGCCAGGCCGGTGATCTTGGCCCTGGGTGCGGCGTTGGGATTCGGTCTGGCGCTGGCCTTCATCGCTGAAGGTTCGAAGACGAGTGTTTCGATGACGATGCTCACCATGCGAACGGTCTCGGTGATCATCACCATTGCCGTCATTGCTTTCACGCGTTCGACTGGCGGCGTCCGATCGCGAGATCTGCCGATGCTGTTCGCTGTCGGCGCCTTCGACGTGCTTGCGAATGTGACCTTCGGTTTAGCGTCGCAGATGACTCTGCTCACGATCGTCGCCGTGATCGGCAGCCTCTACCCAGTGATGACGGTATTGCTTGCGTGGCGGGTGCATCACGAGAGATTAGCGCCGGTGCAGTACGTGGGAGTGAGCGTGGCGCTGCTCGGCGTCGTGGTGATCAGCGCACTCGGAACTACCTAGGAAGTAGCGCCCTCGACCGGCGTGAGCGTCAGGCTCACCGAGTTGATGCAGTATCGCTGGTCGGTGGGGGTTCCGTATCCCTCACCTTCAAAGACGTGACCGAGGTGTGAACCGCAGTTGGCGCACCGCACTTCGACCCGCTTCATGCCCATCGTGGTGTCTTCGATGTACATCACCGAATCGCCCGCCAGCGGTGCAAAGAATGACGGCCAGCCGCAGTGTGAGTGAAACTTCTCGTTCGAGCGAAAGAGTTCGTGGTCACACGCGCGGCACGAGTAGACGCCTTCTGTCTCTGTGTCGGTGTACTCGCCGGTGTAGGCGCGCTCGGTGCCGCCCTCGCGCAGCACGTGGTACTCCTGCGCATTGAGGCGGGACTTCCAGTCTTCGGGGGTGAGAATCACCTCGAAGGGTGTTCCGTCGGGCTTGGCGTCAGGCATGGCGTGAGTCATGCCGAGAAGCCTACGTGCGCCGTTGATCAACTCGCTCATTGAGACACTCCCTTCCGTACAAATGCCGTGTTCGTTCAAGTGGGGCTAGCGTGTGAGGGTGGCCGAGACGACACTCGAGTGCGGTGGCCGACCCGTTCGTGTAACAAGCGTCGACCGGGTCGTGTTCCCCGCGGTGGGGCTGACCAAAGGCGACCTCGCGGCGTACTACGCGGCTATCGGTCCGACCATGGTGCGGCATGTACTGCTGAGGCCGACCACGCTCGAGCGCTATCCCGACGGTCTGGTGGGTGAGGCCTTTTACAGCAAGCGGATGCCCAAGGGAGCGCCGTCGTGGGTCGAGTCGGCGCGCATCGCGTTTCCATCGGGTCGCCCCGCGGATGAGGTGTGTCCCACCGAGCCGGCGGTGCTGGTGTGGGCGGCGCAGATGGGAACGGTGACCTTCCACCCGTGGCCGGTTCGTCGCGAAGACGTTGATCATCCCGATGAGTTGCGCATCGATTTCGATCCGCAACCGGGCACCGACTTGGCCGATGCGGTGACGGTGGCGTTGTTGGCGCGCGAGATTCTCGACGAACTCGGCTGGGTGGGCTTCATCAAGACAAGTGGCGGGCGCGGATTGCATCTGTACGTGCGGTTACAGCCGCGTTGGGATTTCATCGACGTGCGGCATGCGGCGATTGCTTTCGGTCGAGAGTTAGAACGCCGAGCGCCCTCGTTGGTCACCACAGCGTGGTGGAAGGAGGAGCGCGGTGAGCGCATCTTTATTGATTTCAATCAGAACGCTCGCGACCGCACGATTGCCAGTCCGTACTCGGTGCGCGCGCATCCCACGGCTCCGGTGTCGACGCCACTTCACTGGGATGAGGTCGTGGCGGGCGTCGATCCGTTGACCTTCACTCCGTCGAGTGTTCGTGAACGAGTGGCGCAGATCGGTGATCCGTGGGAGACGATCGATGACGTCGCGCACGATCTCGCTCCGCTGTTGCAGTGGTGGGAACGTGATGTCGAGTCGGGGCTGGGGGAGTTGTCGTACCCGCCGGACTATCCGAAGATGCCGGGCGAGCCACCGAGAGTGCAGCCGAGTCGAGCCCGGCACGACTCCGATTCCGATTCCGATTCCGAGTGAATGCAACCTTTCCCAGAGGCATCTTTTGACCGAAGAATCCCGGGACGGGCACCTTCTGACAAGAGATTCCGGGTCACTCGATATAGGAACTAGAAAGTTCGCACCGGCCGGACGTACGCCATGGACGTGGTGTTCGTGGAGCCGTGCTCTGCACCGAACTCGGTGGTGCTCCAGCGCCAATGATGCTGATGGCAGCGATGGCCGCGGCGGGTGCGGCCGCGACCAGGGTGAAGGTGCGCTGTCGACCCACGATTCGAACCATCCTCAACTCGGTTTCACTCGTTACAGATGTGACGAATGAGACGTCTGTGACTGATGGGACTAATCTGCCGCGTTCACCCTTTCGGGTGAAGACGACACGCCGTGCGGGAACACGGCGTCGCTGCGTATTTACCGAGGGTCGGGTGACGTCGGGCTATCAGGCAGGTCCTGCATACTGTTGGGGCAATCACCACCTGAGCCAAGGAGCAGTCATGCCGCAGAAGGTCCGTGGAGTCGTCGCACTCGAAAAGGGCGCCCCTGTCACCATCGAGACGATCATCATTCCTGACCCGGGACCCGGCGAGGTCGTGGTGAAGGTTGCCGCCTGCGGCGTGTGCCACACCGACCTGCACTACCGCGAAGGTGCCATCAACGATCAGTTCCCGTTCCTGCTCGGACACGAAGCGGCCGGGTACGTGGAGTTGGTGGGTGAAGGAGTTACCGACGTCGCCGTGGGCGACTACGTCATTCTCAACTGGCGCGCTGTGTGCGGCACCTGCCGCGCTTGCCTGCGCGGCCGGCCGTGGTACTGCTTCAGCACTCACAATGCGCACCAACCGATGACCCTCGAAGACGGTACGCCGCTTTCTCCCGCTCTCGGCATCGGCGCATTCGCCGACAAGACCCTCGTGGCCGCTGGCCAGTGCACCAAGGTCGACCCCGCTGCCACACCGCAGGTGGCCGGACTGCTCGGCTGCGGAGTGATGGCCGGTCTCGGCGCTGCAATTAACACCGGCAACGTGTCGCGCGGCGACTCGGTTGCCGTCATCGGTTGCGGTGGCGTGGGCGATGCGGCAATTGCTGGTGCACGTCTCGCCGGTGCGAGTCGCATCATTGCTGTTGATGTCGACGACCGCAAACTCGAGTGGGC
>CAIYMF010000211.1 GCA_903927265.1 uncultured bacterium
AGATCGAGTCAGGACCGGAGATGTCACCCAAGCGCTCAATCACGTACTGCGGAGACAGCGACCCGTCAGCAGGAATGTCGTAGCCCAGCGGGTACGTCGCCTTCATACCCGCCATGAGTGCGATCCACGACTCGAAGTCGCCGACGCGGCCGGCAGCCTGCTCGGTTTCGAGCACGGCGATGAGATCAGCGATCACTTCGCGTGCGTCTCCGACAATCGGAACATCGGCCGCGCGGTTCTTCGAAATTTCGGCCGGGTCAATGTCAGCGTGAATGATCATCGCGTCGGGCGCGAAACTTGGCAGGTGACCGGTGACACGGTCGTCGAAGCGCGTTCCGAGTGCGATCAGCAGATCGCTCTTCTGCAGCGCACCCACCGCCGCCACACTTCCGTGCATGCCAGGCATGCCCAGGTGCTGCGGGTGACTGTCAGGGAACGCACCGCGCGCCATCAGCGTGGTGACCACTGGAATGCCGGTGAGTTCGGCCAGGCGTCGCAGCTCGGGCGAGGCACCCGACTTGATGACTCCCCCACCGACGTACAGCACCGGGCGCTTGGAATCGAGGATGAGTCGGGCCGCTTCGCGCACCTGCTTGGCGTGCGGGCGCGTGGTGGGCTTGTAGCCAGGCAGATTGAGCGACTCGGGCCAGGTGAAGGTGGTCATCGCCTGCATCGCATCTTTCGACACGTCGACCAGCACCGGGCCGGGACGTCCGGTCGACGCGATGTGGAAAGCCTCGGCCACTGCGCGCGGAATGTCGTCGGGGTTAGTGACCAAATAGTTGTGCTTAGTGATGGGCATCGTGATGCCACGGATATCAGCTTCCTGGAATGCATCAGTTCCGATGGCGGCACTGGGAACCTGACCGGTGATCGCAACCATCGGAACGGAGTCCATGTGCGCGTCAGCAATCGGCGTGACCAAGTTAGTGGCACCCGGACCCGACGTGGCCATACAGACGCCCACGCGGCCGGTAGCGAGCGCGTAGCCCTCAGCGGCGTGGCCGCCGGCCTGCTCGTGGCGCACGAGGATGTGGCGGATCTGGCGCGAGTCCATCAGCGGGTCGTAGGCCGGCAGAATCGCTCCGCCGGGGATTCCGAAGATGGTGTCGACACCGGCAGCCTCCAGCGAACGGATCAGGCTCTGTGCTCCGGTGATCTGGTCGGTCATGGTGTGGTCCTTGGTCGGGATAAAACGCGGGTGGGGAATGAAAAGCCCCCCGGTCCGAGTGGGACGACGAGGGGCGCGCGCAGGACCGGGTGGTCAGGCGCGCTGCGCGATTACTACGAGACTCATGCTCACACCGTCACTATAGCGCAGGGTCACGCTGGCAGCACGACGGATCCGACAGCCAGCACCACTTGCAGATCTTCGGGCCGCAATGGAGCGGCGAGTAGGTAGCCCTGCCCCCGGCGCACTCCCGCGAGGCGCTGCTCATCGAGTTGGTCGTGGGTCTCAATACCCTCGGCGATCACGATGTGACCGAGTTCGGCACACAGGCGTGCCAGTGGAACCGCGAGGCCCGCATCGTCGGTGACGAGCGAGCGTTCGACCTTGAGGTAGTCCCACGGAAAGCGGCGCAGCAGATCCAGTGATGAGGTGCCCGAGCCGAAGTCGTCGAGTGTGGCCGCGACGCCCATGTCGCGCAGGCGGTCAAGTACACGCGCCGATCCTTCGCGCAGGCCCTTGAGACCTGACTCCGGGAATTCCAGAGTGAGCGCTTCACCAGGAAGGTGATGGCGCCGCAGCGCGTGGGTGACCTGTGCCACGAGGTCTCCTTCACCCAAGGCTCGCCCTGAGACGTTGATAGTCACGCGTCCCTCCCAGCCCAGTGATCGCCAGTGAGCGGCGTCAGCGAGCGCGTGATCGAGCACCCATTCGGTGAGCTGGGTACCGAGGCCGCGCTCTTCCAGGGCGGTGATGAGCCGGTCGAGAGGTAGTGCACTCTGCGACAGAGTCTCGGTGCGTAGCAGGGCTTCGACTGCAACCACGTCGCCCGTGATGAGGTCAACCTCGGGTTGGTACACGAGGCGTAGGGCATCATTGCGCAGCGCAGTGGCCAGTTCCTCAGCCGCTGCCGCCCACAGATCAGTGTCCTGTGCGAGTCCGGCATCGAATTCGCGCACCACATCGCGGCCTTCTTCCTTGGCGCGGTACAGCGCGAGATCGGCGCAATGCATGGCATCGGTCGGCTCGACTCCAATTCCGGGCGGGCACACACCAATCGAAGCCGAGATGACGACCTCACGGCCGTTGAGACGGTACGGAGCCGAGAGCAACACCCTGAGCCGCTCGGCGACGTCGAGAGCGTCAGCGCGGCCACAGTCGGCCAGGAAGGCAACAAACTCGTCTCCCCCGAAGCGCGCGGCCACATCGCGTTCGCGCAACCCGTGAGACAGCCGCTTGGCAACCTCAATGAGGAGGTCGTCGCCGACCGCGTGGCCAAGAGTGTCGTTGACTGCCTTGAAGCCATCGAGATCGATGTAGAGCACCGCGACCTCGCCCGATCGACCCCATGAGCGCTCGAGTCGGTCGATGAAGGTCGCGCGGTTTGGCAGTCCGGTCAGTGCGTCATGCGAGGCGAGATGCCGCCAGCGATTCGACGCAGAGATTCCATGCCGTCTCCCGACTACCAGCTGCAGTACGAGGCACCCACCGAGCACCGCAGTAAGAATCAGGAGAACGGCATGGATCTCCAGTGACGTTGCGAGCGCACCGAGAACGAGCACCATCGCGATGACGAGCAGCATGACCTGAAGATCGAAGGCCACGCGGCGACCGTCGGGCTTGGTAACCCGTTTTAAGTGACTCACCCCATGGTTGTCGGCGCGCATGGAGGCGGCTTGAGCCGAGTGACCCAACTTTTTTCGCGCGAAAACGACGAACCCCCGGACCACGGTGGCCGGGGGTTCGTCGTAGGAGGATCGATTACATGTCGTGGCACATGATGCAGACGCCGCGGTTGTCCATGCGCAGCAGGCGCGAGTCGCCTGATGTCACAGCTTCACCGTTTGGGCCAGTGATGGACGAGGAGAACGCTCCATCCATCTGTGCGTTCGAACCGTGAGCCACGTGGCACTGCAGACAGTTCGGAGAATCTTCTGCAATACCGCCACTGGTGTGCCGATACTTGAACACTGCGTCGCCCGAGGCAGCCGTACGAGTTGTGCTGCCCGAGTTGGCCATGTACCTCGTGTGGCAGGTGCTGCACCACTGCGAGATGTTGGCGATGACCGCTGACGCACCGACTGTGACACCAGTGGTGCTGGTGGGCGTAGGCGGCAGCTGCGGCGTGGCGGGCACGACGTAGTTGTGGTCATCCGAGCGCCAGTAGTTGGTGATCGTGTAGATCTTCGAGGCCGTCGGTGCGACGTCCGGGATACCGGTGAGGTAACCACCGGCGACGTAGGTCGCGGTGACCGTGCTAGGCACCGTGAACGTGTAGGTCGGAGTAACCCCCGAACCCGAGGGGACGGTGATCGTTGCCCGAGTCACGTTGAGCGACGTGGGTGTGATTCCGGTGACGCTCACCTTCTGACCAGTCACAAGTGTCTGAGACCGGTACATGGTGAAGGTGATGTTGGTACCGTCACCGACCGCCGACTTGACCGTGTTGGGCCACGCCTGAGCGACTGTTCCGGCCGTCGTGATCGGGCCAGGGTCGGTGCCGGGCACTACCGGCGGACCGGCTGCGTAACCAGCACCCGTCTGGTTGACCAGCGTGAAACTCGTGGTGGTGGGCACATTCGCCACAGTCGCGGCCGAGTTAGTAGTCGTGTTGTACGTACTCGGAGTCACACCGGAGATGAAGACCGGCTGTCCAGAGACGTAGCCGTGAGCCGAACCCGTCGTGAAGGTGTAGATGTACTTCGGGGTGGTCGCGGTGGTGTTCACCGTGTCGGCCGTCACCGTCACTGCCGTGATCGTCTGCATGGTGGCAGGCGACACGATGGTCTGGGCGCCCAGCGAACCGTAGGTGCGAAGGATTCGGTAGTTGCCGTTACCGTGCGGGTCGTGGCACGAGGTGCACTCGAGTTTGACCGTTGAGCCGGAGTTCGCCGACGAACTGATGGCACCGCTACCCCACATGGTGGCGTTACTGCCCACTGCGTGCGACGAGGTGACTGCCTGTGCCGAGCCCCGAACTGGAATCGTGTTGGCGACCTTACTCAACCGACCACTGCTCAGAACGTCGCTGCGGGTCGCAGATCCACTACCGATGAGCGCGTATTCAAAACCACCACCGCGGAGGGCGCCGACCGCTGTCGCGTTTCCAATGGCCGTGTAGGCGACACCATTGAAGGGGTCGGTGGTTGCGCCGACACCTGCGTCGTGACAGGTGGCGCACAGCGCCTCTTCAGTCGATGACGTGAGTTGGTAGTCCTCGTTCTGGCTCGCGTGTAGCCGGTGACAACCGGCACAACCGTCAACGGAACTACCAATTGCGGTAGTTCCTTGGTTGCTCACGTGAGGGCCGTTGTCGGCCATCGCAGGGCCGGCAGTCAGAATCACTCCCCCGACCACAAGCGCAGCCGCGCCAACGAGAAGCCCGGTGATGCGCTTCCCTACTCCTGATGACCCGCTCATCTTGCTCACGACTCCTCCTAGGCGTCGATAAGTATTTCCACAACGATTCTCGTCTTCGTGCGAGTGCCCAGGTATGCCTTGTGACGTGCCGTGCATCACAACGGTCGATTTCGAGCACTTTTCTTGGTTCGCAGAGCCTCCGGAGACCCCCAAGGTCCCATCTGGCAGGGACATAAGTCCCGGCCCAATGTCAGTGCGTGTACGTTGCGGCGAACGGTATGTCGCCGACTTCATCACGAAGCAATCTGCGCGATGTGTTCGTCGAGTGTCGTCTGGTCAATCGACGAGATGAACTTCGAGATGATGCGGCCGTCAGGGCCGATGAAGAAGGTCTCGGGGAAGCCGGTGACTCGCCAGGTGCTTGAGGTCGCTTTGCTGGGGTCGACGACGGATAGGTACTCAACCCCGTACTTTTCTTCATAGGCAATGGCTTCGGGGTTAGTGTCCTGCGCGTCAATTCCGATGAAGACAACACCCTTGTCGCGCCACTTCTTTTCAGCAGCTGCCAGTGCCTCGGCCTCGGCCTTGCATGTGGTGCACCACGAGGCCCAGAAGTTGACGACAACCGGCTTGCCCTTGAGATCAGCCAAGGTGAGCGGGCCTTTGCCATCAAGGCGTGGCAGCGTCAATGCTGGCGCCGCATAACCCACGGGATCGGCCGGAAGTACACCGTCAGTGGGACGGCCCTTGGCACTCATGGCAGCAACGAACACCAGCACCATCGCCACCACGATGCCCAACAGGACGAGGATTCCGGTGCGACGAGATGACGTCGCTGAGGTCACGTCATCAGGCGGAATCGCAGTAACCTGCGCTCCGCCGGTGTCCTCCGGCATCTCACTCATACTGCAATTCTCCCTCGCTATGAAAAGTCGTGAAAGGGACTTCAGCCCCCGCTGGAGGTACCAGAAGTCTCCAAACGGGCCTGCGGAAGCTTGCCCGTGGCCAAAATGTTGCCCTCGTGGCAGGTCGCGCAATACACCGGCTGATGACAGTAGGCGCAGGCGGTCAGCGACGACTTCTTCACGGCGTTGGCGTGGTTGTAGAGCATCTCATCGTGCGTCACCTTGACGGCACCGGTGTTGTGGCAGTTCTCGCAGTACGACTTCTGGTGACAGGTCGAGCAATTGATACTGGTGCTGGTCGTGGGTGCGAACGCGGCCGCAACCGACGGCACATCATTCTTGTGGTTGAAGACGTACAGCGGCTCAGAGTGCGATGCCGGCGGGACGCCAAGTTGTAGCCCGGAAACCGTCTGGCCCACCTGCGGGAAGGTGTGACACGTCGAGCAGGTGGCCGGAATCACTTCATCCGTCGCCTTACCGTTGACGACCTTCACGTGAGTACCGTCGTGACACCGGAAGCAGCCAGGACCGCGCTGGTGACCGAGGTTGTTCGGGTAGGTAGTCGAGTTGGTCTTCATCGCTGGAGTGGCGGTTTCGCTAAAGATGCGACCAACCTCCACCGCAGCCTCAGCAATCTGATCGGGATGCTGTTTGGCGACTAGGGGATAGTCAGCGGCGTAGTCGACCGCGAAATTCTCAATGGCACGTGCCGCTTGCTCGTCAGAGTTATAGGTGCGAGTCAACAGGGTCAGGGCATCGCGTTTGATGTAGGGCAAATCCGTGGAAATTGTGCCTGCTTGCAGGGCAAGGTCAAGCTGGGAAGAGGGATCCGGAATGTCGTGACCCACCATATTGTGGCAATCGATGCACTGCATCGTGTGCACTTCGAGTTTTGCCTTCAACCTCGTGATGTCAGGAGTCACATTCGTGGGCAGACCAATTTCACGTGAAGCGATGAAATCCTCAACGACGCCCGCCTCATTGGTGTACTCAACCAACGGAAGCACCTGCAGATTCTCGTCCGCAGCATAAACACTGACCGGCGTTGCCACGTGCCAGTGAACACCTCGGGGGTCCATATTCTGCGAATCAGTCGCGGCGTCGACTTCTGCTTGTGCCTTCGCATTCAGACTTGAACCAAGTCCGGTCGGACGGATCGCGACAGCGATCATCTGCGCCGTGTTCGCCTTATCGAGTTCGTAGCGTGGCTTGAGAATGAGTTTGATCGGATTACCAGGAGTATTGATGCGGCTCAACTGATGGCACTTCATGCACGTCACTTCAGATGACGGAAGTTCGGCATGTGGAATCGGCGGAATGGGCGTGGGGTAGTTGTTGAGGATCAGTGCCTTGAGCTCCTGGGTTCCACCGATCTTGGCGTGCACCCATCCCGCGATTCCCGGTGCAACGTGGCATTCTCCGCACGGAACATCAGCGTGAGCCGACATTTCGTATGCCTTGTGCTGAGGAACCATGGTGTGACAGGTCGTGCAAAACGCCACCGACTCTGAGTACGGGATGAACCACATGGTTCCGCCAACGATGGCAGCGGTGAAGAAGATTGAGCCGCCTACGACGAGCCCCATGCCCAGACGCGAGTGAAGTGCGGGGTGAGGAATGCGGCCAAAGATGGCACGCAGCCGGCGAAAATGCCTGCGCTGTGGCTTCGCGTGCACCGTCGCGTCAACCGTGGCTGAATGATCGGGTGATCCAGACCCGGCATCGGGTGCGCCGCCCTCTGGTTCATCCATTGTCATTCACCTACTTCCACGATCCTCCGCCGAACCTCACGAATCAATCGACTTGCACGTGCAATGCGTCACGCTCAACTCGCTGAGGGCGAAGGTGACTTCGTCGCAAGTGAGTCAAGATGCTGCTGAACAGACTTCGCCAACTCGGACTTCGGATCGATTCGCACGACCTCAAGCCACTGCGCCTTGGCCTTGGCCTCCTGCGGCGGCTTCTGCGACAGGTACAGGAAGCCCAGGTCGTAGTGGGCCTCGGCGTTGTTGGGGTTCACCGCGATCGCCTTCTCCCACGCCGCCTGCGCGGTGGCGTCGTCTCCCGCGTTGTAGGCAGCGGCACCATAGGCCACCCAGGCGGCATCCTTCTTGGGGTCTATCTCCACGGCCTTCTTGTAGAAGGTTTGTGCGTTCTTGAAATCACCGGCGTTGAAGTAGAGATCACCCAGAGCCAACAGCGACGTAAAGTCCTTCGGGTTGGATGCGATCTTCTGCATCAACGCCCCCACCGCCGCTTGATCGACAGGGGTTGCCGTCGGTGACGGCGAACTACTGGTCGGAGTGCCGCTGAAGCCAGGTACCGCAGCGCCCCGCGAATTACCCAGCGCATAGGCCCCGAGGAGTAGAGCTGCCACAGCGACGACAGCCCCGACGATGTAGAGACCCGTGGGTCGCTTGGCTTCGCCGGTTGCGGCAGGGGCCGACGGCGGTTGATGCCCGCCCGATGACTTCACCGGTGCTGCGGCAGCCTGCGGCGATTGCACAACTTCAGTAGTCACCTTGTTTCGTGCCTGCTCGAGGAAGGCCACGACATCATCTTGCTTCGCCGTTCCATCACCCTTGGCCTTCGCAAGTTCCTGGGCACGCGACACCAAATCAGCGACCGGGTCGCCTTCTATCGTGGACGCGGTACCCGTGCGCGCAGCAACAATCGCCGCGTCGAGCAGGGCCGCTAGTTCATCGTCGGTGGCCGACATGGTGGCTTCCTCTACATGATCGTTTCGGCGACGGCGCGGGATGGCGAACAGCACGCCACCCAGTGCCAGCAGACATCCACCCACCCAAATCCAGATGATGCCCGGGTTGTCATAGACGGTGAGCACTGCGAACTCCGAGCCAACTGTTCCGTCAGCTTCATCAACAACGACGTAGATATCGCGGAAAGCATTCGACAGAATTCCGACCTGCGCGTGCAGTTGTTCCACGTTGGTGAACTGCTCGAGTTTGGGTTCGATGGTTCCGAGAACATTGCCACTCTCACTGGCAACCTGCACCACCGCAGTGAACGAGTCACGATCGGGGAACCGTTGAACATCAACGGCTTTGAGTGTGATCGACTGCCCAGCGATTGTCTCGGTTTTGCCCAAAGCGATCTTGCCCTGACCCTGCACCTGGAACGCCACATTGATGGCAACGGCGGAAAGCAAGACGACCAGACCCACGTGTCCGACGTACGGGCCCGAGGCACGGATAGCACCCCAGACGGGAGACTGGTCGTTCTCATAGGCATCGCGCATGCGGGGTCGCGCCTTGTGGATCACGGTCAGCACAGACAGCACGGCCAGCGTGATGACGATCGCGACGCCAGAGTTGGCCCCGTGCGTCAGCACCATGATTCCGCCGAAGACGACCACTGCAACGAGCACTCGAATGACGATTTCGCGCGCACGATTTTCAACTTCTTGACCCGGTAAGAACGGTGAAATCGCGAACAACAGCAAGATCAGCAGGGCGAGCGGCGTGATCACCACCCGGAAGAAACCCGGAGTCACGGCGATTTCTTCGCCCGAGATCAACCGCGCGAAGAGCGGGTAGAGCGTGCCCCACAGCACGGCGATCGTGATGATCACGAGCAACAACAAGATGATGAGTTGTCCAAGCCAACCGTGACCTCGACGCTCTGGATCACGCAAACGCAGCATCGGAAGTCGCCAGACGACCAGCGCACCGCAGGCAATCACGATGAGAGAAATCGCGGTACCGAGGATGGCTCCCATGTTCGACTCACCGAATGCATGAACCGACGAGATGACGCCAGAGCGGGTGAGGAAGGTGCCGAAGAGAACCAAGTTGAAAGTGGTCATCACGACAATGACTGATGCAAGGCGCAGTCGCGGAAGGCCGCGGTAGGTCATGCCTGTGTGCAGCAGGATCGTGCCCGTCAGCCACGGCAGGAGCGAGGCGTTTTCAACGGGGTCCCATGCCCAGTAGCCACCCCAGCCGAGCTCGGCATACGCCCAGCGAGCACCGAGGACGATTCCGGCGGTGAGCGCGATCCACGAGATGACGTTCCAACGATTGGCAACCTTCACCCATGGTCCGCTCGTCTGGCCAGCAAGCAGCGCGCCCACCACGATCGCCATCGGAATCGTGTAGAGCACATAGCCGGCGTAGAGCGCGAGCGGGTGAATGATCTGCAGCGGGTCTTGCAGCAGTGGGTTGAGGCCCATGCCGTCGGTAGTGACCTGCGTGGCGGCGGCGAAGGGCGTCGAAACGAACGCAACGAGACCGCTGAACAGCCCAGTTACCACAGCAAATGCCGCCGTGGTGTACGTCGACATTTCCCAGCCCTTGATGCGGTTCTGGTAGGTGATCCAGGCGGCGCACAGCGAGGCCAGCCACGCCCACAAGAGCAGCGAGCCACCCTGCCCGGCCCACATGGCACCCACGCGGTAGAACGTGCTCAGAGTTGATGAGGTGTACTCACCAACGTACTGAAGGGAATAGTCGCCGGTGATGAGCGCAAGTTGCAGTACTGCGACCGCGACACTGAGCGCGATTGCCGCAGCATAGGTGCCGTATTCAGCTCCTTTGATACGACCAGGTGTTGAGGAGCGCGCAGCGAGCACCGACACCACGATCGTGTAGAGGACTGCTGCAATCGCAACAAGGACAGCGATGCTCCCGACGGTACCCATGATCAGTTGCCACTTCCCTTGACTCGGCGCAGCGTCGTCTCAAGACGCGATGCCTTCTGCTTGAGGTAGATCCAGTAGCCGCCGTACAGCACTACTGCGAGTCCGTATCCAATGGCCAACATCACCGGCCCATTGACTTCAGTGCCGCTCATTTCGCTACCTCCCGCTTGATCTGCTGTTCGAGGTCGTTCACGTTGAAGCGCAGTCGCACGAAGTAGACGTAGACCAGAGTCATCGCCACCAGACCCACCATGAGTGCCACGATCATCGATGCCGGAAGTTGCGGTCCTTGCTCGGTGACGATGACCTGCTCAGGGTGCAATGTGCGCCACCACTTCACTGACAGGTACACGATGGGTACGTCGAGGAAGGCCACAATGCCAAGCACCGCTGAGAAGCGGGCCTTGCGCGAAGGGTCGGGCACGTAGGCACGTAGTGCCACGTAGGCCAAGTACAGCAACCACAGCACCAACACCGACGTCAGGCGCGGCTCCCATGTCCAGTACACGCCCCAGATCGCCTTGCCCCACATCATTCCCGTGACCAGCACGACAGTCGTGAATAGGAGGCCGACTTCAGCCGAAGCTCCGGCGTAGGCGTCCCAGCGCAGATTGCGCTTCGCAAGGTATCCGATTGATCCGAGGAAGACCACGAAGAACGCGAGTGCAGCGATCCACGCCGAGGCAACGTGCACGTAGAAGATGCGTTGCACGACTCCCTGAACGCTGTCCTCCGGCGCGTAGAAGAAGGACGCATAGATAAACACCACGATCGATACGGCAACGGCGATGCCGAGCCACTTCGTGGTGCGCTTGGATTTTTCCGAGTCAGACGGTTCGACAACCGTCTCGGGGGCTGCCTGCTGTGTCATGTCATTCACTCCTCGATCACGTATCTGAACATGGCGATCGCTGCGAGCAGCACCATGAGATCAAACCCGGCAAGGATGCCGAGCCATTGCCACACCGATGATGAATCTCCGGCCCCGAGAGCAAGCCGAGTGAGTTCAACCGAACCAACCATGAGCGGAATCACTACGGGCATCACGAGAATCGGCAACATCGACTCCCCCAGCCGAGATCCGACCGCAATGCCCGAGAACAAGCTGGCCACGATGACAAGCCCCAGAGTTCCGAGAGCCACCGTGCCGATGAGCGCGAACGGATTCGATCCCGCTCCGTCGCTCGTCATCATCACCAGGAACAGCGGGATGATGACAATGTCAACAACAGCCATCAGCACCAGGCTTGCAAGCGCCTTGCCCATGAAGACCGATTCACGCGGGGCGGGCGACAGCAAGAGCCCCTCGATGCCGCGGTCGGCCGATTCACGAGCCATCGTGCGACCCACGCCGAGCAGCACCGCGAACAGGATGCTGATCCACAGCACACCCGTGGCCGCACCTGCCGATGCAGCCGCACCTGTTGGCATCGTGAAACTTGCCGTGATGAGCACGGCCAGAGCGAACAATCCGGCCGAACCGATCACGTCGCGGGTACGGAACTCAACCCGCAGGTCCTTCGCGGCAATCGCCCACGCCGCTCGGAAGAGCTTCGGGGGAGTCGTCAGCGAGGGACGTGTAAATGCAGGCGGTTCGCTGGGGGCGGGTGCACTCTGACGGGTCGGTACCGGGAGTTCACGGTCAACTGCCACCGTGCGGTTGTCGAGCATGATCAGCCGACGGGGGCCTGCTTCGGCAACGGCGCGATCGTGGGTGGTCATCACCACGGTGCGCCCCGATGCGACGAGGGCGTCAAGCACCGCCAGAAGCCGATCTGACGATTCTTCGTCAAGACCGGTGAATGGTTCGTCGAGCAAGACAATGCGCGGGCCATGAAGCAACGCCCGCGCCAACGTGAGCCGCTGCCTGTTGCCACGCGAGAGCACCCCGGCCGGACGATCGAGGATGCCATCAAGGTCGAGTAGTTCAGACAGTGCCGCGATCGCGCTCTCGGGATCGTTCACACCAAATAGTCGCGCGTGAAACTCGAGGTTTTCGCGACCCGTGAGGTCGGGGTAGAGCAACGACTCGTGCGATACGAATCCGACCCGCCGGCGCAGCCCCGGGCCAGCTCGGCGTAGATCGACGCCGGCGATGGAGACTGACCCTTCGGTCGGAACCGAAAGCCCCGCACACATGCGAAGAAGTGTGGTTTTGCCTACTCCATTGGAACCCATGAGCGCGACGTATTCGCCCTCATTGATCGTGAGCGACACGTTGGACAGCACTCGGGTCCAGCCAAATTCCTTGCCGAGCCCCTCAACCACGAGGGTGGAGGGAACTGCCGAGGGAGCACTGCTTTCGACCTCACGTGAGGCAAGTGCAGTCATCACGTGCCGTCCGTTGCCGCCACAGCAGGGCTGGTGGTCTGGAACTTCGAGGGACACTTAGCGAGCAAGTTCGTGGCCACGAAGGTGCCATCGGTTCCGAGTGAGCCTTCGGCCACCATCTGCGTTCCTGGCTTTGACGCCGTCGTGAGGGCGGTGGTCGCCCCTCCGCGGTAGATAACCGGAACCGACGTCGTTCCATCGGTGATCTTGAACACGGTCGCCCCGGCGGCGTCCTTGCCCACTGAGGTCAGGACCAGTTGGCCAGCAAGACGCACCGGTTCACTCGAGTGAGCTGTCACAACCTCCGTGGGAGTGCGGTAGTACAACACGGACCCACCCACCATGCTGATGGCCGCGAATCCAAGACCCACCACCACGACGAGTCCGAGGAAAACCCACAGGACGACGCGCGAACGCTTCGCCTCGAGGGCTGGTTCGCCCATGGCTTCTGGATTGCTCCCCTGCGCCGGTTCCGGCTGGGAGCCTCGTGGCTCGGACACAACTTCAGTTTAAGAAGGGTCAGGGCCCGATACGTGTGGCAAAGGTCCGGCTCATGGGCGGCAAAAGTCCCTATGATGCGGAGCCCCCTGCGACGAGTATTGAAGAGAGAGAAATACCCCTGAATTACTCCGAGTGATAGGAACGAGCACCCCATGACCGAGCCGAGTCCGGTGGTGGGTGAGAACGTTCCCTCCGGAACGTCCACCCTGCACGATGAGGACGCTGCCACGCCATCCGCACAGGCACCACGCACGTCCGAGCAGAAACTCCGCCGCATCCTGCGCACTCTGATCATCTGCGCCGTCGCTTTACTCGCTGTGTTCGCCGTGGTCTTTTATCTTGGCCAGCGAGCAAGTTCGGGGCCCACCATCCCCGATCGCGCGGTGACAGCCGCAGAACAGGCTGTGCGCGATGACCCCAACAACGTCAATGCCCGACTCTCCCTCGCCTCCGCGTATCTGGCAAGCGACCGAAAAGACGAAGCACTCGTCCAATACCGAACGATTCTTGAGGCAGACCCGAAGAACCGCGACGCCCTCCTGGCCGCTGGCAAACTCGCCTACCAATCAAAGGACTACGCCAGCGCCCGCGACCTCCTCGGCCAAATGCTCAAGGTCTCCGGTGGCGAGGAGTTTTCTGCCGCCGATCCGCAAATCGAGGAGGCGCAGTACTACTTCGGTCTGACCGAACTCGACGCGGGAGACGTTCCTGCGGCCATCACACATCTTCAGGCAGCATTGAGGATCGATAAGACCGACGCCGACGCCTGGAACAAACTCGGTGGCGCACAGGCTCAACAGGGTGACTACAAGGCCGCAGTTGCCTCGTACCAGCAAGCAGTGCGATTCATCCCTTCCGGATGGTGCGAGCCCTACAACGGCATGGTCGTTGCCTACAAGAGTCTCAATGACACTGCCGGCATCGACTACGCCCAAGGAATGGCGTCCTTCTGCGACGGAGACAGCAAGGCTGGCATGGAGTCACTGGCGAAGGTCACCACAGGCCCCCTTGCCGTTCCCGCCATGCTGGGTTTGGGTCTCGCCGCCGAGGCGCAAGACGATGTCGCGGTGGCCACCGAGTGGTTCAAGAAGGTACTCAAGGTTGACCCCACCAACATCACCGCCCGAACCGCGCTTGCCCGTCTCGGCGCCACTGCCGCGGCCTCACCATCGGCTTCGGGAGGAAAGTCATGAGCGACGACGTCGCGGTCACAGAAACACCTGAACCCGACCAAGAAGTGGCTGAAGGCACCGCTGTGGCCGAGGAGGGGATGAGTCGCCGCACCCTCATCATTCTTATTTGCGTCGCGGCCGGCGTTCTCGCACTCATCGGTTTGGCACTCGCGTGGTACCTGATCACTGGCAAGTCACCCACACAGATTCCCGGGCTGAGCAAGGAAATTCCCCCTCACTACTCACGCGCGATCTACGACGTGAGCGCCCCCCTCGGCGTGGCCCTCGACGAGAAGAACGACCGGGTCTACATCACGCAATCGTCGGGTGAGCGCAAGGTGGCAATCTTCACTCTCGATGGCACCCGCATCGGAAACCTGCCGGCACCTGGCAACGCCAAGGTGATGCATATGCCCATTTACGTGGCCGTCGACCCGCTCACCCAAGACGTCATCGTGACTGACCGTGCCGCGGCAGCGCTCTACCAGTACGACTCCTCAGGCAACTACCTGCGCACGGTCCTTCCGCGCGGAGTCGCCAAATGGAACCCGCTGGGACTCTGTTTCGACAGCAGCGGGTTGCTCTACGTCGCTGACGTGAGCGGCAAGATCCCCGTGATCTACCAGATGAAGACCAACGGTGAAGTCATCCGCAAACTGGGTGCGAAAGACAAGCTTTCCTTTGTCAACGGCTTGGTTGTTCAATCCAACGGAACGCTTGCCGCTGCTGATTCCAACGCCGGTCGCGTCCTCATCTACGGCGCGTCGCCCGAAGCTGAGGGGGGCCTTGCACGAGGCAAGGCTGACGCTCCCCTTGGTCTGCCTCGTGGCCTTGCGGTTGATGACCGTGAGCGGCTCTACGTCGTCGACACGGTCAATCAGATTGTTCGGGTGTACTTGCCCGCCGATGACGGAACGCAAATCCCCGTCTACGCATTCTCCTTTGGGGGACAAGGAACTGCAGATGGCGCGTTCGAATATCCCAATGGGATTGCCGTGACGAGCCGCAACCAACTCTTCATTACAGATCGAGGTAACAACCGGGTGCAGGTCTGGAGTTACTGATGAAAACGGCCAGGACACGCGAAGAGGTACCTTCGCGATGTTCTGCACGCCATTTCATGGCCGCACTTGCCGTAGTAGCTCTCACGCTGGCAACTCTTATTGGCGCCACAGCGGTGAGCGCGCCCACCTCCGCCATCGGGATTGGCACCGAAGATGCCTCACCCAGCCCCACCGTTTCGGTCGAACCATCACCTGCCCTTAGCCCGGCCGCCGAGCCGATCGTGAATGGCCAACTCTCGCCGGCCACGATGGCTGTCAACGCGGTTGCCGGCAGCGCCGTGAAACCCACTACTGGGTTCACCGCCCCGTCACTCACCGGCGCGCCCACCTTCACAGTGACACCTGGCTTGCCAGTCGGACTCGCCCTCGATGCAACGTCCGGAGCCATCAGCGGCACCCCTGTCTTCGCTCAGGTGGCAACCGACTACACCGTGACGGCAACGTCTGACTCAGGCGCCGCTGAGGCAGTACTCACCATGGCCGTCACCCCCGTCGTTGCGCCAGCGACCTTCAGCGTCTCCGCAGAGCGGCGTGTCGCTCTCGAACCCACGCCCGCGCTATTCGCAATCGGATTTACAGGACCCGTGACATTCAGTATCTCGCCCGCGTTGCCTGCAGGCTTGAAACTCGATGCCCACACAGGTTCGATTTCCGGAACCCCCACCAAGGCTCCGACTCCTGTCACCAGCACCGTGACGGCAACTGACGGAACCTTCTCGGCCAACGCGGCCGTGAGCATTGCAGTCGGTTGTGGCTATGGACAGGGAACGGCGCCAGCGTGTAAGGCGGTGGCACTCCTCCGTGCCGGGGCGAACCCGAACTCGGCTGCTGGCCACCAGTTGCTGGGATCAACACCCGACAGCATTCACGGTCCCTTCACCACAACGACCGATTCATGCGCCGCATGCCACCGCACACACGCCGATCCCAACGTCACCATGGCCCCGCAGGTCGATCCCGTCGCGACGCTGTGCTTCAGTTGCCATGACGGAACCGGCGCAAGCCCCAACGTGTACAACGAGTACTACTCGGGCACGAACCCCGACGGAACACCCCTCTACTCGAACAACTCAGCGACCAGATCGATCTTTACCCATGACGCGTTGAGCACCAGCAACCATCAGGGGCCGACGGTTGACGCCGAAGGTACAACAGAGATCGTTGACGAGTTCTCTCACGTGCTCAACCGTCACTCCGAATGCACCGACTGTCACAACCCACACAGTTCCGATACCTCCGCTTCGACCCAAACAAGTACAGGCTGGACGGCACCAGGCCGCGTCGCCGCAGCCACCGGGGTCTCCGTGGTGAATGGTGCGGCCGGAAGTGAGCCCGCCTACACACTGCGTGGCGCCGCTGGCGATCCGATCACGCTCGAGTACCAACTGTGCTTCAAGTGTCACTCCGGATACACGACATTGCCCAGCAACTCCGGGTTCCCGAGTTCGCAGTGGTACCTCGATAAGGGCATGGAGTTCAACCCAGCGAACGGCTCAACGCACCCAGTTGAGGCCGCCGGATCAAACAACACGGCCAAGATGGACGACTCGCTTGGGGGCGCATCGCCCTACAAACTGTGGAGCTTTACTTCGACGTCGACCATCCGCTGCACGAACTGTCACGCTGGCGGAACCATCACACCCGCGGGTGGGGCAGGGCAAATCTCGCAGCCGCACGCTGTTGAAAACCGCGGCATCCTGCTCGCTCCATACCGTGATCGCGTTCTGCGCAGCAGAGCCGACCCCAACTACAGCGATGCCGATTTCCAACTTTGCTACGGCTGCCACACGAACATTCCATTCACGACGGAGACGACCACAGCAACTAACTTCGCTTTCCACTACAAGCACATGAGCGGAATTGGCGGTGTGGGCAGCGTCGCGGCTGGTACCAACATTGACACCCCTGGCGACGGAGCCGGCAACGCCATCTGCGCCGAGTGCCACTACCGATTGCACTCAAGCCAGTCGATGGTCGGCCCGCAGGATCTCTCGGGTACTCGACTAGTGAGTTTCCCACCGAGCGTTGAACCGGTTGATGTGGGTGGAGTTCCAACGATCAAGTGGGATTCAACGTCAACGGGCCACGGAACATGCACCCTGCTGTGTCACGGCAAGACGCACAACGCCCAGCCGTACTAGGAAACTAGTCGCAGACAGCGCCCTTCGAGGCCGAACCCACCAGTTGCGCGTACTTATGCAGCACTCCACGCGTGTAGACGGGCGGAAGTGACACCCACTCGCTGCGACGACGCTCAAGTTCAGCATCATCGACGAGCAGGTCGAGCGTGCGCTCGCGCAGATCGATGCGAATGCGGTCGCCTTCCTGAATGAGGCCAATCGGGCCACCATCGGAAGCCTCCGGCGCTACGTGACCAACACACAATCCCGTGGTTCCACCAGAGAAGCGCCCATCGGTGATGAGTAGGACGTCTTTACCAAGTCCGGCGCCCTTGATCGCTCCGGTGATCATCAGCATTTCGCGCATACCCGGACCGCCCTTGGGGCCTTCGTAGCGAATGATGACAACGTCACCGGAGTTGATTGTTCCGTCTTCAAGTGCCTGCATGGCCGATTGCTCGCGTTCGAACACGCGCGCACTTCCTTCAAAGGATTCGACCGGAACTCCGGCGTTCTTCGTGACGGCTCCTTCGGGCGCGAGTGATCCATGAAGAATCGTGATTCCGCCGGACACATCGAGCGGAGTCTTCGACGCCCGCAGAATGTCGCCATCAGGATCGGGCGGGTTGATTTCGGCCAAGTTCTCGGCAACCGTGCGTCCAGTGACGGTCATGCAGTCACCATTCATCAGGCCGGCGTCGAGCAGTGCGCGCATGATGACCGGCACTCCCCCGACGCGATCGACATCGCTCATCACATAACGACCGAAGGGCTTCACATCGGCGAGCAGGGGAACCTTCGAACCGATGCGGTGGAAGTCTTCCATTTCGAGCTCGACGCGCGCTTCGTGCGCGATTGCTAGCAAGTGCAGCACGGCGTTGGTGGAACCACCGAAGGCCATCACAACGGCGATCGCGTTCTCGAGAGACTGGCGGGTGATGATGTCGCTGGTGGTGAGTCCAAGGCGCAACATGTTCACGACCGCTTCTCCACTGCGACGCGCAATTCCGTCACGACGACGGTCGACGGCAGGCGGTGCAGCCGAGCCGGGCAGCGACATTCCCATTGCCTCAGCGGCACTGGCCATCGTGTTGGCGGTGTACATACCGCCGCAGGCACCCTCACCCGGACAAATAGCGCGTTCAATGATGTCGACATCTTCACGCGACATCAGCCCTCGTGAACACGCACCGACAGCTTCAAATGCGTCGATGATCGTGACGTCCTTCTCGGTGCCGTCCGTGAGAGTGACGTGACCTGGAAGAATCGATCCGGCGTACACCAACACGCTGGCGACATCGATGCGCGCGGCAGCCATCAGCATTCCGGGCAGACTCTTGTCGCAACCGGCGAGGGTGACCATGCCATCGAGGCGCTCGCCTTGCATCACGGCTTCGACGGAGTCGGCGATGATCTCGCGGCTGACGAGGGAGAAGTGCATACCCTCGTGACCCATCGCGATGCCGTCGCTGACCGAAATCGTGCCGAACTGCAGCGGGTAGCCACCTGCCTGGTGCACACCCTCCTTTGACGACCTCGCCAGTCGCTCGAGTGAGAGGTTGCACGGGGTGATCTCGTTCCACGATGACGCGATGCCGATTTGCGGCTTCGCGAAGTCCTCGTCGCCCATACCTACGGCGCGAAGCATTCCTCGAGCGGCAGACCGCTCAAGTCCATCGGTCACTTGCCTACTGCGCGGCTTAATGTCAGTCATGTGCACAGCCTAGAGCGTGCTCTTCCGAACCACTCGCCACCTGCGCCCCTCTCGGGTGCAGCCGCTAGGGTCTGACCCATGCAGACACGAGTTCTTGGTTCCAGCGGCATCACCGTCGGCCCGATTGGCTTGGGCTGTATGGGCATGTCGTACGCCTACGACAAAGCCGAACAGGACGACGCACGGTCAACCGCAGTGCTTCAGGAAGCGCCGAGTCTCGGCGTGACGTTGATCGATACTGCTCCCGCCTACGGCGTGTACCGCAACGAGTCACTCATCGGAGCCGCGTACGAAGGTCGACGCGACGAGGTCGTGCTCGCTACGAAGTGCGGGCTCTACCCCGAGGGTCCCGACAACGCGCTGATTCGCGACGGGCGACCCGAGACGATCATTGCCGGATGCGATGACTCACTGCGTCGACTGCGCGTCGACGTGATTGACGTTTTCCAACTGCACCGCGTCGATGAGAACGTTCCCGTTGAAGAGTCGTGGGGCGCGTTGGCCGAACTCAAGGCCGCGGGCAAGGTACGCGCCATCGGAATTTCGGAGGCGACGATCGACCAGGTGCGTGCGGTACACGCGATTTCACCGATCGACGTCATCCAGAGCGAGCTATCGCTGTGGACTCGCCAGTGGGTCAACGATGTACTGCCGTGGAGTAGTGAGAACGGAGTCGCATTCCTGTCGTACTGCCCGCTCGGCCGCGGCTTCCTCACCGGATCGATGCCAGTCGGTACCACGTTCGACAAAGGTGACCTGCGCGCACGCAGCCCGCGCTTTACCGTTGAGGCAATCGAAGCCAATCAAGCGATCGTTGATGTGGTGCGTGAGATTGCCGAAGCACACGACGCGACGTCAGCTCAGGTGGCATTGGCATGGTTGCTCACCGTGGGCCCCAACGTCATTCCGATTCCGGGAACCAAGCGCCCCGAGCGTTTGCGCGAGAATGCGGCGGCAGCCGACCTTGTCTTGACCGCATCGGAAGTACAGCGACTGAACGATCTACCCGCACCCGCGGGCGAGCGCTACTAAGCAGCGCCGGCACGCCGGGCTGGCTCGAGCATCTGCTGCGCGAGAAGCGCATCAACGGGCGTGCGCAAATCAATGTCAGGAATTTCGGGGACCAGAGTCCAGTGCGTTTCGGGGGTGGCCACGAGGCACCTGAGAGTGGCGTTGGTGGGCACCGGAATGCACAGCACCTCTGCGTCGCGCCAAATGGTGAGGTCATCGCGGCCGGTGACGTGCTTGTCGAGCCATGTCGACTCAGCCTGCGCGCCATTGCACACGGGCATTCCGCCGACGTGGGTCAGCCGATCACCGGGTCGAATTCCGAGGCCATAAGCGGCGCTTCCGGGCGCTACCGAATGAATGCGAACGCTGCGACCTTCAAGTACGAGCGTGATCTCCATGACCCCTCATCTCCGAGGCCATCCCCCGGCCCTTGAGGGCCAATTATTCACCCGAGAGGGTAGATCTGTCACCCACATGGGTGAAATGGGTGACGCGTGTCGTCCGATATACGGAACTTACGCTTCCTCCACCACTCCGAGCTTGTCGAAGAGCAGCGCCCTTACCCGGGCCGCGTCGGCCTGGCCGCGGGTGGCCTTCATGACCGCACCCACGATGACACCGGCCGCCTGCTGCTTTCCGCCCATGATCTTCTCAATCACGTCGGGATTGGCCGCCAGAGCCTCGTCGATAGCCGCCAAGAGCGGCCCGTCATCGCTGACCACCGCCAAGCCGCGGGAAGCCACGACGGCGTCGGGGTCTCCCTCGCCGGCGATGACGCCCTCAATCACCTGGCGCGCAAGCTTGTCGTTGAGAGCGCCTTCGGAGATCAGCGACTCGATGCGCACGACGTGTTCGGGCGTGACGCCAAGATCATGCACGTCGACACCTCGATCGTTGGCGATGCGGGTGAGCTCACCGGTCCACCACTTGCGCGCACCGGCCTGATCGCCGCCCGCCGCAACCGTCTCGATGACCAGATCGAGCGCGCCCGCGTTAATCAGTGAATCCATTTCGAAGTCAGTGAGACCCCACTCGGTGGCAAGACGTGCTCGGCGCACCGCGGGGTTCTCGGGAAGTGTGGCGCGCAATTCCTCGACCCACGCGGGGTCGGGCGCGATCGGAAGCAGGTCGGGTTCAGGGAAGTAGCGGTAATCCTCGGCGCCTTCCTTGGAACGGCCCGAGGTCGTCACTCCGGTGTCTTCGTGCCAGTGTCGCGTTTCCTGAACGACTGTGCCGCCTGCTTCGAGCAATGCCGCCTGGCGACCGATCTCGTAACGCACCGCACGCTCAACGGATCGAAGCGAGTTAACGTTCTTGGTTTCCGAGCGAGTTCCGAGCGGGTCGGCGGGAGTGCGACGCAGCGACAGGTTGACGTCACATCGCAGCGAACCCTGCTCCATGCGTACGTCGGAGACTTCGAGTGAACGCAGGATGTCGCGCAACGCAGCCACGTAGGCGCGCGCAACTTCGGGAGCAAACTGCTCGGCGCCTTCGATCGGCTTGGTGACGATTTCGATCAACGGAATGCCTGCGCGGTTGTAGTCGACGAGTGAATAGTCAGCGCCGTGAATTCGTCCGGTGCTTCCGCCGACGTGCTGGGCCTTGCCGGTGTCTTCTTCCATGTGCGCGCGTTCGATTTCGATGCGCACCTTCTTGATGCCGTCTGCTGTGGGTACGTCAACGTCGAGGTAACCGTCGAAGCAGATTGGCTCGTCGTACTGCGAGGTCTGGAAGTTCTTGGGCATGTCGGGGTAGAAGTAGTTCTTGCGCGCGAAGCGGCACCACTCGGCCACGCTGCAGTTGAGCGCGAGGCCAATGCGAATCGCCGCTTCGATTGCTGCGGCGTTGACCGCAGGCAGCGCGCCGGGAAGTCCGAGGCACACCGGACACACCTGACTGTTCGGCTCGGCACCGAATTCAGTGGGGCAACTGCAGAACATCTTCGATGCAGTTGAGAGTTCGACGTGCACTTCGAGCCCCATTACCGGATCGAAGGCAGCAATCGCATCGTCGAAAGGAATCACGGCGTCGGCGGTCATAGTGCGGGAGCCTCCTCGATCAACAGGTGACCCCACCGATCACGCAGGGCAGCTTCAAGTGCAGCACCGGCGTTGTACAAACGCTCGTCGGCGCGGGCTGGTGCCATGATCTGCACACCAACTGGCAGACCATCTTCGGGTGCGAGTCCGATCGGCAGCGACATTGCGCAGTTGCCGGCAAGGTTGACCGGAATAGTCGCCACATCGTTGAGGTACATGGCAATGGGATCGTCGATCTTCTCGCCGATACGGAACGCCGTGGTAGGTGCCGTCGGCGAGATCAGCACGTCGGCCTGTTCGAACGCCGATGCGAAGTCGCGCTGAATGAGTGTGCGCACCTTTTGCGCTTGGCCGTAGTACGCGTCGTAGTAACCACTTGACAGTGCGTACGTTCCGATCATGATGCGGCGCTTAACCTCGGCGCCGAATCCGGCTTCACGCGTGAGCGACATGACTTCCTCAACACCGAGTTCACCGTTGTCGCCAGTGCGCAGCCCGAATCGCATTCCGTCGAAGCGCGCGAGGTTGCTCGACGCCTCGGCCGGCAGGATGAGGTAGTAGGCAGCGAGTGCGTAGTCGAAGTGCGGGCATGACACCTCAACGACATCGGCGCCGAGTTCGGTGAGAATGTCAACGGCTTCGTTGAACCGCTGCGTGACACCGGCCTGGTAACCCTCGCCCGAGAGTTCCTTGACCAAGCCTATGCGCAGACCGCGAACATCACCGCGACGTGCTGCTTCAACAACGGCGGGCACGGGGTCGGTGAGTGACGTGGAGTCGCGCGGGTCGTGTCCGGCGATCGCAGCGTGCAAGAGTGCAGCATCTTCAACGGTGCGTGCACACGGGCCGGCCTGGTCGAGTGACGAGGCGAGTGCGACGAGACCGAAGCGCGAGACGCCACCGTACGTGGGCTTGACGCCCACCGTGCCAGTGACTGCGGCAGGCTGACGAATCGAGCCGCCCGTGTCGGTTCCGATGGCCAGTGGCGCTTCGAATGCCGCGATGGCCGCGGCCGAGCCGCCGCCCGAACCACCAGGGATGCGATCGAGATCCCACGGGTTGTGTGAGGGACCGTAGGCCGAGTGTTCGGTGGACGAGCCCATGGCGAATTCGTCCATGTTCGTCTTTCCGAGAATCACGACGTCGGCGGCGCGCAGTCGTTCGACGACGGTGCTGTCATAGGGCGGGCGCCATCCTTCCAGGATGCGTGAGCCGCATGTGGTCGGGACGCCGCGCATTGCCATGACGTCTTTAAGCGCCAGCGGAACACCGGCGAGCGGGCCGAGTGGTACGCCGGCCTTGCGCTTGGCGTCGACAGCCGCGGCCGTGGCAAGTGCGCCTTCTTCGTCGATGTGCAGGAACGCGTGAACACGCTCGTCAACTTCC
>CAIYMF010000212.1 GCA_903927265.1 uncultured bacterium
ACCCGTCGCGTGGCCAGCGAGTTGCGGATCGCGCCGACTACCGCCCGCCGGTGGATGCACGACGGCATGCTGCGATGTCAGACCACGACAGGTGACGACGGTGTCCCAAGGCGGCTGGCGCGGCTTAGCGAGGTCTGGTCGCTGCGCGACCGACTGGCCGACCGCATCCTTCTGCCCGAGCTCGCGATCGAACTCGGAGTCCGGTACCACGAGCTCTACCAGACGGCGCGCCGGCTCGGCCTAGAACTGCAGCGGCACCCGACCAGCCGTCAGTTCGACATCACGCCCGAATCGGCGCAGCACCTGAGGACCGAGACAGCGCGCATCCAGGCCCTCCACGTGCGCGCGGTGAAGATCGCCGTCGCCGCGCGCGAGCTCGATCTCGCGGTCAGCACCATCGGCCAGATGGTCAAGCGGGGCGACCTCGACCTGGACCCCGAGACCGACAGCGGCGGCGCGCGCTTCGTCACCCGCGCCTCCGTCGAGGAGGTCCGCGCGGCACGGCTCGGCACGCCAGGGCACGAACCACGCGATAGCGCGACGGTGCCGCTTGCCGAGGTGATCCGCTTCACCGGACGAAGCCGCACCGAACTCCTCGACCTCGTGCACGCCGGGATCCTGGAACAGGCCTCGGGCCGCGGGTCATGCAGACTCACCGCCACCAGCCTGCAGTCATGGGTCACCGCAGCCCCGTCATGACCACCGTCGCAACGACACCGTTGCGGGCGGCGCCCGCCGCCACTTCTCCACGACGACGAGCGCGGCCTTCGTCGAGGAATCGATCCACTCAGCCGACTCTGGTGACGTATAGGTATAGTTTCTATCCCTGTACGGGAAGTTTCGGGTACTATCGAGTGGTGCGATTCGAGTTCGATCCCGACAAGTCGGCTTCGAACTTGGCCAAGCACGGGATCGACTTCGCTGACGCGCAGGCGCTGTGGCATGACGAGGACCATCTTGAGGTGCCGGCTCGTACGCGGGACGAACCTCGCTGGGTCGTCATCGGACGCATCGACGGGCGCGTGTGGACGGCCATCATCACGCGGCGGCAAGGCATGATTCGGATCATCTCGGTCCGCCGGGCACGACCATCGGAGGAGGCGCTGTATGAAGGCCACTGACCTGGATGCGGCGTTCGACGAGAACGCGACCGACATCATCGAGCACCTCGACCTTGACGCTGCCCGCCGGCCCAAGCGCGATGCCCAGCGTGTGAACGTCGACTTCCCGGCATGGATGGTCGCGTCCTTGGACGCCGAGGCTGCCCGGCTCGGCATCACTCGTCAGGCTGTCATCAAGACGTGGATCGCCGAACGCCTCGACCGCCAAGCCAGTTAACGACCCTGGGTGGGCCCTAGCTTTGCCCGGGCCGGCGTCCCCAGTTGTCACTACGTTCCTTCGTCAGTCCACAGGCGGCCTCGCGCGGTCACGATCAGGTCCGAGCCGTGGTTCGATGCCTGATCACGTGCCCCAGGGCATCGGTGTTTATCTGCACCGGGGGTGCAGGGTGGGGGTGCAGGGAGTGCAGGAGGGGGGGTGCAGATCTCTTGTTTTGTGAGGGGATCGTGTGGGGCAGGCAATCCGGTGGTCGAGCCTTGCCGGCGGATCCCCGCTACCATGAAAGAGGTCCCTGACCTGCGGAAACGCAGTTCGGGGACCTTTTCATTGGATGAAGGTTTTTTGGATATCTGAGGTAACCAATCGAACGTCAGATGAGAAGTACCTTCTCGTCACGCCGCCGCTCCACCATGTTTGGCCGCTTCCCCCCGAGCTGGGCGCGATAAGCAGAGGCGATGCACCAAAGCCGGTACGGCAACAGGTAAGTACTCGCGGGGTACAACTCGGTGACGCGCTCCGGTCACAGATCTGACGAGGTGCCTACGCCGACAGACTCATCCGGCCTACGGAGGCCCCCGCCATCTCGTGAGCGCGAATAGCGTTGAGACCAAGGAGGCACCCATGACCGCTCACGGTTCCACGCGTAGCAGCGCATCAACGCCTGCGGTTGGGGTTTCTGCGGCCTGAGGCAGAGGAGGAGCGACATGGCCGACGACGTGGGTCACCGCGAGAGTTCATCGCAATCCCCGGACGTTCCGTTTCCCGCCACCCCACCAAGCCGATTCTTGCCGTTAATGCTTGCGATGGCGATGTTTGTTCTCGTGGTGGATACGACCATCATGAACGTGTCGATCACGGCGGTTGCGGAGAGTTTAGGTTCGACGGTCAGCAGTGTGCAATCTGCCATTGCCATTGAGGCGCTCGTGTCGGCTGCGTTCATTTTGATCAACAGCAAACTCGGCGACCTGATGGGGCGCAAGCGCGCTTATACGATCGGGCTCGCGGCATATGCGGTAGGCGCGTTAGCGATGACCCTTGCGCAGGGCATCACCGCAATCGTGGTTTTCTGGGCCTTGATCGGCGGCCTCGGAGCATCTCTACTCCTTCCTGCGATGCAGTCGCTCATTCACGGCAACTTCGAAGGTGACGCCCGCGCAAAGGTCTATGCGCTGGTAGGCGCGTCAATGGCAATCGCGGCCGCCATCGGCCCGCTGATCGGCGGTGTGATCACGACTTTCTGGTCATGGCGAGTCAACTTCGCGCTTGAGTTCGTGATCATCGTGGTGGTCTTGGCAAGCATGCGGCTCATCAAGGACGTTCCCTACGAAGGAGACCGCAGCGTCGACAAGGTGGGCGCACTCCTGTCCGTTGTGGGCATGGGTGGTGTCGTGCTCGGAATCCTGGTCTGGCAGGAGGGCGGCGAGGCGGTGCTCGCGCTTCTCATCGTCGGGGCCATCGCATTGTTCGGGTTCGCTCGCTGGCTCGTGCGGCGCAAACGTGAAGGAAAGGCGGTGCTGCTTGACCCGGGTCTGTTCACTTCACCGTACTTCCGGATCGGTGTCACCCAGCAGATGCTCCAGCAGATCGCGCTGGGCGGCGCGATGATTGTTATCCCGCTGTTCCTACAGATATCGCTTGAGTACAACGCACTTGAAGCGGGTCTGGCGATCGCACCTCTATCCCTGAGCATGTTCGTGATAGCGCTGGTGGCAGGGAAGCGTGCCGGGAGACGGCGACCCGCCGTGATCGTGCGAGCTGGCTTCGGACTCGCCTTGATCGGGATGGTTTTGGTCATCCCGGTTGTACCTCGCGCCGAGTCGGACCAGGGTGCCTGGGTTCTGCTAGTTCCGCTGTTGATCGCGGGTTGCGGGCTTGGCCTGCTGGTGTCCCAACTGAACAACTACACACTTGCGCCGATCGAGGATGAGCGGGCTAGCGAAGCCGCTGGCGTGAACTCAGCGGGTGGCAACTTCGGACTTTCCTTCGGCCTTGCCATGGCGAGCGGAATCATGCTGGCGGTGATGGCGTTCTCGTTCACTGCCCTGACCGATGCCAGCACTGTGATTCCCGACAACCAGAAGCAGACGATCGCGGCGGCCATGGAGGACAACGCCCAAATCGTCAGCGACACGCAACTCCAGCAACTCGTAGCCGCGGAACCCCAGCCCGTGCAATCGGAGATCGTCGCCATCAACGATCAGGCAAGGTCACTCTCGCTTCAAGTGGCAATGCTCGTGCCGGTATTGGCGTGCCTGCTCGGCTTCATCAATGCTTTCCGGATGGTTCGCTTGCCGGATATCGCGCCTTCCGCGTCGCGCGAGGGAATTGATTTCGGCTAGCGGCTGGCAATCGGAGGCCTCGGCCCGAGAACGTATTGCGGTTCGAAGTCGTACAGGTGGACGTCCTAGCGAAGAACATGGCGCGCGGCGTCTCGGAAAAGAAGTAGTCTCAAGGTGTTGAAGGCCCGGTCTCGCCACCGGGCCTTCAACACTTTTACGTGTGTGAGTCCCTCAACCCGAGGGAGTACTGGACTCGCGCGATTGCAGTGTCGCTCAGAGCTTCGCCCGGGTAGTGGCGTTCGTACACCATCTCAGCGCCTTCGAGCGTGGTAGTAGCGCATGCGCGAAGCAGGTACGTGATGTCTTCTGTGTCTCTCGCTCGTGCGGCATGCAACTTCATTGCTAAGAGAGCGTCCGTGTTGGCGGCGTAGAGCACTACCTCGTTGTCGCGCAGCACCTCATGCCACATCTCGGGTCCGCCGATGGGTGGTAGCAATCCTTGTGCGCGCCAGTTGAACCACTGCGCATCGAGGCCTCGTTCTCGTTGGATCGCTTCGATGATTTCCGTGGCGTCCGTCGAGCGTATGAAGCCATCAATGTCCTGCGTGGCCGTGCGCTGAGGATTTTCTAGAGCAACGGCGGCTCCTCCGATCACATAGATCAGCGCCGTATCACCGCGCGCGGCGAGCCGTTGCACAAGTTCATTTAGCACCTCGCGCACTTCGTCGGCGGAGAATGTGCGCGCCATTAGATGTTCACTAACTCCGCGGCGTCGAGATACACGCCGTGCGATACGAGACCTAGCGGTGTCAGTTCGCGGGCGCGGGCGCGAAGGGCAGGAACGGGTTCGACGTCCCAGGGTGTGTCAAGTGTGCGCCAGGACTCAGAAAGCCACGATGGTTGAGGAAGCGTGTCGCGGGCAAGTAGGTGGTCGACGATGCCGGCGATGAGCGCATCGAAGCGTTCGTCACCGGTAGGTGCAGGCGGTGTGATGCAGAGCGCGACCCTGAGGGCTGGCTCAGCCGCCGCAAGATCGGACGCGAGTTGCCAGGCCACTCGCAGTGCAGCGCTCTCATTGTTGCGGGGGAGGAAGCCGCGGATATCCGAAGCGGCGGAGGCCGCAGTGCCAAGTCGAGTAGGCAGGGTCGTGAGTTGGTAGCCGAGAGGCCGGAGCAGACGATCAAGGCGCGCCGTCGTTGCATCTTTCTGGCCGCTTTCAAGCTCGACGAGACCCGCCTGACTGGCGTTCGCACTTCGCGCGAGCGAACGCCCGGACTCTCCGCGGTAGCGGCGGGCCGAACTGATGAGATCAGCGGCGATGTTCATGTATCCTCCATTACTGATACTCAATACAGTATCAATCATGGAGGACTTGCCGCCAATACCTTCGAACTACGAACCTCGAACGATCCAGACCTTACGAATCTTCTCGGTGATCTCCCACGTGGTGTCGTCGCCCTCGTGCAGAACGCCCACCACACCAGGCTTGAGTTCGATCACTGCGCCATTGGCATCGGTGATGCGGCCCCGGCCCTCGAGGATGACGAACATCTCGGGACCGTAGGAGGCATGGGAGTTGCCGACAGAGTGTTCCCAGATGCCGACATCAAGGCCGACATCGCTCGTGAGCTCGACAAGAGCCGAACTCACGCCCTCGGATAGCGCGGCGTCAGCGGCGAATGGCTCGTGGCTGACCTGGACGGCGAATGCATCGAAGCTCTCAATCATGTGAGCACCCTAGCGTGCGACGAATCGCGTGTAGCCGGAACGCTGCCGACTCTTTGTCGTCGCCCGTTCAGGCATCCTGAATGGCACT
>CAIYMF010000213.1 GCA_903927265.1 uncultured bacterium
CAGCTCGGGCGACGTGCAAATCTCCCCACAGTTGGTGCGCGTTACGCCGTCGGCGCCGACCTCAGTCAACGCTTCCGTAGGCGATCGGCAACTGAACGTCTCGTGGTCTGCCGTAGCTGACGACGGCGGCTCGGCAGTCACCGGCTATGCCGTCACGGCTTCCCCAGGAGGGGCAACGTGTCACTCGTCTGAAATCGCCAGGGCCTGTGTCATCACCGGTCTGGCAAATGGCACGTCCTACACGGTTTCCGTGCAGGCTGAGAATGGCGTCGGGGCCAGTAGCCCGGCTGCCAGCGCGCCAGCTACCCCGGCGGGCGTGCCAACGAAGCCCGCCACCATCCATCTGACCGTAGGCAATCGCCAATTGGGTGTTACCTGGTCAGCTTCATCAGCCAACGGGTCACCTATTTCGGCCTATGTCGCTGTTGCTTCCCCAGGCGGTGCAACCTGCTCGTCAGCCTCAACCGGCTGCACCATTCGCGGACTCATCAATGGCAAGAAATACACGGTGTCGGTGCACTCGCACAATGCGCGGGGCAATAGTGGCGCAACATCTGCTTCTGCTGTGCCCGCAACGGTTCCCGGCCTGATTCGTACGCTGAAGGCAGCCAATACGAAGGCAAAGAAAGTAGTCATCACCTGGGTTGTCCCCGCGAGTAACGGTGGGGCAGCACTGACTCGATACGAAGTGAGGTTGTCGACGAACGGTGGCAAGTCATACGGCCGTTGGACCTCAACGAAGACCGTCCGAAGCATCACCTACCGCAACCTTCGCATTGGCACGAGTCAGCGTGTGCAGGTGCGAGCGGTTAATGCCCGAGGGAAGGGCAAGTCACTGACGCTGCGATTCACACCGAGAAGGTAGCCCTCGCTGACGCGGCCTGCTCTGAACGCACGTTGGGGGCCACCCGAAGGCGACCCCCAACGTGATGTTCGTGATTAGCCGGCGATGCGGATCATCTTCTTGTTGATGAATTCCTCGATGCCCAGAGTTCCGAGCTCGCGACCGAAGCCCGAACGCTTGGTTCCACCGAAGGGCAGTTCGGGTGCGTCGAGTCCCACACCGTTAATGAACACCATGCCGGTGTCGAGTGCGCTGGCAACGCGCAGTGCCTGCTCGGAATCGGTGGTGAACAGGTACGAGCCCAAGCCGTACGGCGTGTCGTTGGCGAGGGTGATCGCCGCGGCTTCGTCGGCCACACGGTGCACCTGGCCGATGGGGCCGAACAATTCCTCGCGGTACGCGGGGTTGTCGGGAGTGACGTTGGTGAGAACGCCCGTGGGCACCCAGTTTCCGTTGATGTCACCCGACGTCGCCAGCGATGCGCCGGCAGCTACTGCGCGGTCGAGCTGGTCGGTCAGCATCGCCGTTGCGCGCGCCGACGACAACGGTGTGGGAGCACCGGCCGCCACCATTTTCTCGGTGTACTTGGCCACGAACTCGTCGTAGAGGCCATCAATCACGATGACGCGCTTGGCGGCATTGCAGGCTTGACCGGTGTTGTCGATGCGTGCGAACACAGCGGCGTCGACCGTGGCATCCATGTCGTCGGTGCTCAGCAGAATGAACGGATCGGAACCACCGAGTTCGAGCACGACCTTCTTGAGGTTGCGTCCGGCAATCTCGGCAACGGCTGCGCCGGCGCGCTCGGAACCGGTGAGTGACACTCCGCGGATTGCTGGGTCAGCGATCACATCAGCGATCTGCTCGTTGGTGGCGTAGATGTTGACGTACACGCCTTCAGGAACTCCCGCCTCGGCGAAGAGTCCGGCGATGAACGCCGACGACTCCGGGCACTGCGGCGCGTGCTTGAGGATGACAGTGTTTCCGACGACCAAGTTGGGGCCGGCGAAGCGGGCCACCTGGTAGGCGGGGAAGTTCCACGGCATGATTCCGAGCAGCGCGCCGACCGACGACGGACGGATGAACGCCGAACCCTCGGCGTCTTCAAGCGCGATCGGCTTGTCAGCAAGCAGGGCTTCGGCATTGCGCGCGTAGTACTGGAAGATCGCACCGCTGAACTCAACCTCGCCCGCAGCGTCGGCCTCGGGCTTGCCCATCTCGCGGGTGATGATCGCGGCCAATTCGCCGGAACGCTCGATGTGCAGGTCACCGACCTTCTGCACGATGGCGGCGCGCTCGGCGACCGAAAGCGCAGCCCACGCGGCGTGTGCTCCGGCGGCGGATGCGACCGCAGCCTTCACTTCGGCGTCGCTGGCAGTGGGGTAGGCGCGGACCAACTCGCCGGTGGCGGGGTCAACGACGGCGTACTCGTTCATGGTTCTCCTCGTGGCTGCGGTGATGGTGCGGATGGAACCGCGGCACCATGCAGGTGCCTCTTCACGATCGTAGGGGTGCCCGGGCGGGTCGCGCTATGAAAGTGGCGGGAGAAGGGGTTTTGGCTCAGCCGCCGGCACTGCTGGTCGCCGGTGTCACTGTCAGTTCCACTGCATTCATAGGCGGCTGGTTGCTTCCGGGGGACGGGGACTGGGCGATGACCACCGCGGTGCCCGGCGCTGAGGACGGGGTTATGCGCAGGTTCTGCAGTGCGGCTGTCCTGAGGCGTACGCGCGCCTCGTCGAGGGTCAAGCCGACAACGTCGGGCACGGTGACGAAAGCGATCGGAAGG
>CAIYMF010000214.1 GCA_903927265.1 uncultured bacterium
GCCTCGCCGTAACCGACAACCCCACTGTCATCGACGACCCGCACGACCGTCGGTCGAATCTGAGAGATGCTCAGGTTGGTGGTGGCGAACAGAACTCCGATCGGAATAGGGCGCAGCGTCAAAGCGTCGACTGCGGTGACGCTCATGTGTGCAGCCCCATACTTCCGAGAACTCGGCTCTGGAGTACCCCGACGTATTCTGCGGCAACCTGACCAGCCGCGTCAGCATCGCCCCGTTCGAGCGTGTCAAGAAGCCGCTCGTAGTAGCTCAGGTCGTCGGCCTTCTGCCATCCGTCTGGCCCCGGGACGTGGCGCGACAATAACCAGAACCGCTGCGATTCCAAGAACAGTCCATGAAGGATGCGCACAGCCCTCGTTGGCCCGGCCATTTCAGTGACCGACATGTTGAACTGCTGGCCGATCACGACTTCCGATGCTCGATCGTCGGCCGCTTCGAATCGACTCCATATCTCGCGCAACTGCATCACTTGATGCGGCAAGCGGCGGCGCGCGGCCTCAGCGAAGACGGGGGGCTGCAGCACAGCCCTGAGGGCGAAAATCTCAACGACATCCTCAAAGCCCAGCGGTCTCACGACGTAGCCCTTGCGCGGAAGAATGAGAACGAGATCCTCGTGCGCAAGCAGGCGCAACGCCTCGCGCACGGGAGTCTTCGATACTCCGAACCGCTCTGCGAGCGCCGGTTCGATGATGGTCTCGCCCGGCTGAAGCCTGACGTTGGCGATGTCATCCTTGATTGCGAGGTAGACGCGATCGGTCAACGACAGGCCTTCAGTGCCGGGGGGCAGCGCCGACGCAGCGGTACCGTTCTTTGGGGGAGCCACGAGGGTCACACTAGTAGTCGCACGTGCACCTCCCCGCGCCTCGATTGGTTGAACGTTCATGCCGCTCCCTCCCTCGTTCGTCGTGCTGGTCGCCAATTCGGCCGCGGCACGCTGTCGCGTAACTGTTGGGTGTATGCGTGCTCGGGAGACGCCAAGACCTGAGCGGCAGTGCCGCGCTCGACGATCGCGCCCGCCTTCATGACCACCACATCGTCGACGAGGTACCGCACCACAGCGAGGTCATGACTAATGAGCAGATAGGTCACGCCGGTGGCCTCACGAATCTGCCGAAGGACATTGAGCACCTGTGCCTGAATAGAAACGTCGAGTGCCGCCACGGCCTCGTCCAAGATGATTGTTGGTGCGCCCGTTGCCAGCGCCCGAGCAATGGCGACTCGTTGTCGCTCCCCACCCGACAGTGCACGCGGGAGGGAATCGAGGCGCCGCTTGTCGAGTCCCACGAGATCGCCAAGCTCGCGCACGCGCTCGTCACGCTGCTGCCGGGACAGGTTCGCGTGTAGACGCAGCACTTCGGTCAGTGCCGCAGATGCAGTCTGGCGACGGTCGAGAGAGCCGTAGGGATCCTGAAAAACCATTTGAATCTCGCGAGCACGTTCGCGACGCTCACCCTCAGTTCGTGGTGGTGCCGAGCGGTCGACACCGGCCAGCTGAATACTTCCTGACGTCGGCCGCAGCAAACCCATGAGCATGCGCGCCACAGTCGTCTTACCGCTTCCCGACTCCCCCACTATGCCGAGCGCGGCTCCGCGCACAACCGAGAAACTTACGTCTGCCACTGCTCTGGTATCACCAAACACTCGTTCGAGACCGTCGACAACGACGGCTGATGGAGGTGTCTGCTCAGGCATGCGTCTCCACCTCCAATGCGAGAATCCCGCGCAATTCAGAGGCACGGAAACATGCCACTCTGCTGCAGCCTGAATTCACCTCGGGTGGTCGCGTCGCACTGCATGCAGGCTCGGCGTGATTGCACCGTGGCTCGAACGGACAGCCCGATGGGGCCTCATAGGCCGATGCCGGGCGACCACGGATGGCACGAAGCACGGGCAGTTCACATCCCGCATCGATGTCGAGTACGGGCCGCGCCGCCACGAGTGCGGCGGTATAGGGATGCTGCGGCGCGTCATGCAACGTGGAAGACAATTGGTCCTCCACGATTCGGCCTGCGTACATCACGCATGTTCGGTCGCAGATGGCAGCGGCCAGATCAAGGTCGTGTGTCACAAACACCATCGCAAGTCCGCGTTCGTGACGTTGTTCGTCCAAGATGGCAATGACGTCCGACTGGGTGGTGACATCAAGTGCCGTTGTCGGTTCATCGGCTAGCAACAATTGCGGCCTGCTGAGAATCGCCGCAGCAATCACGATTCGTTGCAGCATGCCCCCCGATAGTTCATGCGGGTACTGCCGTAACCGCTGTTCGGGTCGATCGATACCCACGTCAGTAAGTAGCCCCAACGCCTCCCGCAGCACCTCATCACGATTGCGACCACCGGCGCGTACCGGCCCCTCGAGTACGAAATCGCCCACCGTTCGCATGGGATTCACGGCAGCTCGCGGATCTTGGAAGATTGTGGCGACACCGCTGCTGCGCAACGCGTTGAGCTGCTTTCGATTCATCGTGAGAACGTCGGCATCCGCGAAACGCAGAGAGCCTCGCACCTCCGCTCCTTCAGGGAGTAGTCGCACCACGCTACGCAGCGTGAGTGACTTACCCGACCCGCTCTCACCCACAAGCCCCACCGCTTCGCCAGGCGCGACATCGAACGACACGCCATCAATGATTCGATGGTGCGTCCGACCGGTTGGTCCACGTACCGGCAGATCGACAACGAGCCCCTCGACCGAAAGTAGTGGTGCCATTAGCGGCCTTCAATGCGACGCGATAGCCGCAGACCGAGCACCGTGAATGCGCACGCCGCGAGAGCCAGACACGTGCCCGCCGACAACGATTCCGCGGGATGCCCGAGGAGTACGCCGGCAGCACCTGTATTCACCATGAGTCCCCAGTCTGGTTGCGGTTCTTGAACACCGAGGCCAAGGAAGCTGATGGCGCTGAGGTCAAGTAGCGCAAAACCAAACAGCGTGGTTGCCTGCGCGATGATCAGTGGCGTGACGTTGGGAACCAGATGACGAAAAACGATGAGGCGTGCCGGGACGCCGAGTGCACGCAGGGCCGTCACGTAGTCCATCGAAGTCTCCGACCGTGCTCCCGATCGCACGATGCGGCCCATCGCCGGCATGTAGGCGATGGCGAGAGCGACGACTGGTGCGACCAGCCCCTTACCGAAAACGGCCACCGAAAGTACTGCCAGAAGCAACCCGGGAAAGGCGAGCAAGAAATCGAACACGACGTTGACGCTTGCGTCCCACCATCCGCGTGCCCAGGCTGCAGTGACTGCAAGTAGCGTTGCCAGCGCCGCTCCGAGGATCACGACTAAGAGCGGGCCGAGAAGGCTCGTGCGGGCGCCGGCCAGAACGCGCGAGAGAATGTCGCGCCCCTCATAATCGAAGCCCAACGGATAACCGGGGGCCGGAGGGTTGTTGGCTCGCAGCAGGTCCTGTGTATACGGGTCATGCGGTGCTAGGGCCGGACCCGCGATGGCCATGATCGTGAATACCACCACGAGCACCACTGCAATCCAGCCGGTTACGCCGAGCTCGAGACCTCGAATTCGGTGAACGACCGTCGGCTTCTCGCGAAGCGTGATGGCCTGATAGCCAGTGGTCGTCGTCATTCCTTCACCGCCCGGCGCTGCCGCGGGTCGAGGTAGTGCTGCAGCAAATCAGTACCGAGGTTGGTCAGGATGAACACGATCACCATGAGCAATGCGATTGCCTGAACTACTGGAAAATCACCGGCGGACACGGCATCGATCAGAAGTCCGCCGATGCCGTTGAGCGCAAAAGCCTTTTCGATGATTGCTGTGCCCACAAATAGGCCCGCGATGGTGAGGCCAGTGACCGTCACAATGGGTGCGAAACCGTTGCGCACCACGTGCCGTCGCACCACATCCGAGCTTGCCAAACCACGCGATCGGGCTGCTCGCACGTGTTCCTTGTCCATTTCTTCACGAAGGGACGCCCTCGTGATGCGAGCGACAAACGCGACTGCCGCGAAGGCAAGTGCGACAGCGGGCAGGGTCAGGTGTTTGAGCCGATCGAGGAAACCTCCCGACTCGCCGCTACCGAACGTCGGAAACCAGCCGAGACGAATCGAGAAGAACGAGACCAGAGCGATCGCAATCACGAAGATGGGCACGGCCGCCGCCAAGGTCGCACCGAGCATGAGTGAATCGTCGAGTTTGCCCGGTCGCAGCGCACTGAATAACCCCACGCCGATGCCCACGGTCACGATGAGCACTGAAGCCATTGCCACTAACCACAAGGTCGTCGGCATTCGCGAGCCGACAAGTGTCGTCACATCCTGACGAAACATGATCGACTGACCCAAATCGCCGTGCAGAACACCACTAACCCACAACTGGTAGCGAGTGATGAGCGGATCATTGAGGTGGTACTGCTGCGTGATCGCCGCGATGGTCGCCGGATCGGCGGGCCGTCCCTTGGTCAGGAACGTCACCGGGTCACCTGGCGCTAGGTACAGCGCACCGAACACGACCGCGCTGGTAGCAAAGATCGTGATGGCCGCCATCCCCACTTTAGGAAGCAGGAAATCTCGGAACACGCCTCCCCTTCCAGCGTCACTGACCACCCACGTAAGCCAGCCAAGGCCAGAAGAAGTTCGACGGCTCGCCCGCCTGCACTCCGGTGACGCCATCCTTAAGGTACAGCGTGGCGAGCTGGTAACTGACCGGAATGAATGGGAGTTGGTCCATCACGACTGCCTGCGCCTGATTGGTGAGTTCGGCCTGCTTGACCGGGTCAGTGGCGGCAAGCGCCTGGTTCACAAGATCCTGGGCCTGCTTGTCGTTCCAACCCGCCCAGTTACCTGCCCCGGTAGGAAGCGTGATGTAGGCGTAGAAGCCGAGCGGATTAGGCAGCACCGCGATGTCAGTGAGGAAGAACATGTCGATTCCCTCACGGGCCTTCGGATCAGGCGAGTACAGAGCGGCGAACTGCTCAACCGGAAGTTCCTTGACGGTTGCCTTGATGCCGACGGCCTCGGCCGCTTGGCGGGCCGCATTGGCCAGAGTCACTTGCTCCTTGTAGCCCTGAGCCGCAGCGATCACAACAGTCGGGTTGCTGACGCCTGACTCCGCAACAAGCTTCTTTCCTTCGTCAATGTTCTGGGCAGGCAACGGAATCGCGTTGTACCCCTGCTCGAACACAGCACGCGCGGGGCCTTGACCCCACAACGATGGCGACACCAAAGTGCGGGCCGCCTGAGCCGTGGCGCCGAAGACTGCAGTGTTGATTCCGTTGTAGTCAAGCCCCTTCGCCATGGCCTGGCGAAGTTTGACGTTTCCGAAGGCACCGCCGAACAACATGCTGTACTCGCGAATGAGGCCAGCCGGCGCCGTGAACGCCTTACCTGCGCCACCTCCCTGGTTCAACCGTTCGATTGCGACCTTAGGAATGCCGAACGCGCCGTCGATGTCACCGGCAACAGAGGCAGCAGTGATTGCAGCCTCGTCTGTAATGAAGACGAACTTCGCCTTCGGCACCAACGGCTTGGTGTCAGCGAGCCCCCACCAGCCTGAGAATGCCGTGACGTTGATCGAATCGCCGCTCTTCCACGATTCGAGCTGGTACGGACCAGTGCACATGAGTCCGGTGTCGGACGTACCAAACTTGCCACCGGTCTTGTCGATGAAGGCCTTGGACAGAACGGTTCCGGCACCGGTTGTCATGCGTGCTGTGAAAAGACTGTCGGCCTGCTTCAACTTAATTGTCACGGTGTTCGGGTCTGTCGCAGTAACACTATCGACGCCAGCGAAGTCACCTGCATAGCCCGAACCCAGAGTCGCATCCTTCGCACGGCTCAGGCTCGCGACCACGTCGGCCGACGTCATCGTCGAGCCGTCCCAGAACTTGGCATCACGGAGCTTAAACACGTAGGTCGTGGCATCCGGCGTTTCAAAACTGCTCGCCAACCCCGCAACGATCGCTCCGTCTGGCTGCTGACGCAGGAGTGGCTCACACATGTTGGCAAGAGGAACGTTGGTCGAACTGTTGAACGGCGAAATGGGGTCGAGGGAGACAGGCTCGCCCATCGCCAAGGCCCACGTCACGCTGGGCAGGGGTTTCGTGGCAGGCGGGGACATTGGCGCGAACGGCGTCGCTTGCGTCACGTCCGGAACTGAGCTCGCTGACCCAGAGGGCGTGTCGCTTGGTGTGCTCGAGCACGCAGCTAGCGTGACGGCCACACCCAGACATGCAGTGACGTAAGCAATGCCAGTTCGCGCCATTCGTGCCTCCTAGAAATCTGTGAAGTGCCACAGGTATATCTCACTTCGATGTCTGAATACAAGACGCCACTCCCGATTCGTTACCGAACTGCTACTGGTCGACGATGAGCATCGACTGCAGCGACGGGTCACTGCAGTAGGCAACTCGGCAGACCAAACTGGCTGCCCTAATCGCCTCCACGGATTCCTCGGTGACTCTCTCCCCGGGCGCAAGCAGCGGTACACCGGGCGGGTACGGGCAAAACTGCTCAGCACTTACTTCGCCAATGGCCTCTGCCATGGTCACGCGGCGTCGTCCTCGCAGGAACGCCTCGCGCGGCGTCAGCACCACTTCTGGCTCTACCCGCCACACCGACAACGGCGACGATGTGCGTGGCTCGCCTCGGTGGGCTTCGATGAGGTTGGCCAACAAGTCCGCAAAACCCACAACCCATTCGGGCTCATCTGCCACGCTCACGGTGAAGATGAGGGTGTCGTGATCGGCCGACTCCGGGCCATGACCGAGCTGCCAGAGTTCCTCGCCGAGCACCACCCCATCGGCTCCAGTTTTCGGCAAGATGATCGTGAGTTTGGTGGGGTCCACGGGGCAGCCGGCCGTGTTGTCGTCGAGCACCACGAGCCCCCTCACCCGCGCGAGTCGACGACGCGCGTCAGCGACCGCTTCGATCAGGAGTTGCAGCCGGCCGAGCCCGTCTCTCTCCATCGCGGCGCGAGTCCCGTCGATGGACGCCAGCAGGGTGCCCGATGGCGAGGTGGTGGTGGTGTGGTCGACCCAACGGTCGAGAGTCGAGCGGGGAATGAGTCCGTCACGCATGCTGACGACCGCGGTCTGCGAGTATCCCAGGAGTGCCTTATGAACGCTGGTGACCGAGAAGTCAGCGCCCTGCGCCATCGCTCCGGCGCCAGGAATGAAGTCGAGGTGGGCGCCCCACGCCTGATCAATGATCAAGGGCTCCTTGCGGGCGTTTGCTACCCGCGCCAGAGCCGCCACGTCGGAGAGTGTGCCGATGTAGGAGGGCGACGTGACGAAGAAGCCGTTGACTTGCTTGGCCATGGCCTCAAGGCTTCCCGCGCTCATCCCGATCGGTAGATGGAACTCCGGATGCAACTGGGGATAGATCCAAATCGGCCGCGCACCAATGAGAACCAAGCCAGCCTGAGTGCTGCGATGCGAGGTGCGGTCGATCGCGATCGGAACACCCTCATCGCCCACTGTGGCGAGCGCAGCGATGTTGCCCTGTGACGAACCGCCCACGAGGAAGCGGCTGTGATCGGCCCCGACGGCGGTCGCCCACAACTCCTCGGCCCGTTGCAGGTAGCGGTTGCTGTAGGCGTTGTCGTCGACACCACCCTGCAGTGGGATGTCATCGCGAACTGTGTCGCCGACCAAGTCATGCGCCCATCCGTCGGCCGCATCGAGGTAGCGCATCTTGTGGCCGGGCACCTGCATCGGTTTGCGGTTCGCCGATCGCGCGTTGCGCCATGCATCGACCAGGGGTGTTTCTGACATCAATCACTCCGCGTCGTAGTGGAAGGAGCGCGCCCCTCGCATGCGGCCCATGGGCGCAGCGTAGCCCGCAGTGACAACGGGCCACGTGATTGCATGCCCCAACAGCCGGCGATGTGCGACTAACCCGCGACCGTGAACCGCCACAGAATGGTGTTGTCGAGCTTGAGGTCCGGACCCCAGATCAGCTGCGCGGAACCATCCCAGGAAATCGCTTCGTACCCCTCCTTCACGCCCACCTGATCGGCTGTGTACACCGTCGCCGTGGGCCACTGCGAATCGTCGAACCCCGGGCTCGTCCATCCGGCTGGCTCGTCCTGAGTCGAGGTCTGGCAGTCCACCTGTGGCTGCGACGACTCGACACAGTCGGGGTTGAGGGGCGCCTGCTGCACCACCAATCCGCGCCACTGTGTGGAGGTCACCGCAACTACTCGACCCGAAGCCTTCTCGCGAACTTGCATGATCAGGCCGCCGTCGCCGATCTGCTGCTTGGACGTCCCGATGTACTCGAGCCCACTCGAATTCTCCATGTAGTCCTTGCTCACGACCGCCAAGGTGAGTGGGTAGGTCGCGGTGAACTCCAGCGTCTGCGAGTTGAACGACCGCTCTTGGGTGATGGGCTCAGCGTCCTCGCCGATTGCTTGGCCGTTGACCGTGAGCGAGAACCAGTTGTCGACCCACACCTCGGCGATGAAATCAATCGGTTGCGAGGTGCCACCCGATGACGCCACGGTGACCGATGAACCGGCCGAAGATGTCCCCACAGCCGACGACGCGGAGGACGCGCCCGTCTGAGCCGCACAACCGCTGGCGGCCAACGCCACTCCGATGAGCATTGCGCTCAACATCGTCCAACGCGGCTTGCCCGTCATCTCGAACTCCTCCGCGCCGGGGTATTGGTTGGCATTCACCTAGATTAATCCTCCACCGAACGCCAGTGATGGCCCGCTCGATAACGAGGGGGCCATCACTGTCTGTACGGGACGAAGTTGTCACTCTTGGGACAAAGTGAGGAGTGATCGCGCGGCGCGATCGAGCGTGGGGCGCGTCTACCCACTGCCTACTACCCAAGTGCGCTTTCGACGTGTCGGTGACTAGTAGCGACGGCTTCCAA
>CAIYMF010000215.1 GCA_903927265.1 uncultured bacterium
CGATTAGCGCTGCGTGACGGCAGGTGTGACAGGAAGTCACACCACTTCCTCCCAGCCCTTCTTCACGTTCTCGGCCACCATCGCGTCAGCAAGTCGCGTCGCCTCATCCTCCGTCGGCGCGAGACGCACTTCTCGGTTGAGTGGCGACTTGCGGGTGCTGCTGTAGTCAGTCCAATGCACCACGTACGCCGGGACACATGCCCATGGCCTTGGCAGGACGCGCTCCGGAGGAAGGGACGCTCTGTGCTGCCCCCGCCTTGCGCCAGCCCAGCTATTCGCGGACGCGCCGGATCACTTCTGGCTCAGCGAGTACGGTGCCGTCAAGGTCTACTACGGGCCGGACCTGGATGCATTGTGAGGTGACTCAAAGGTTGGTCCGCCACGTGTCGTCGGTCAACTGCCTTGAGAGGTAGCACCGCAGTTGGCCTGCAACAGACTGGAGTCCGCCCAGCGCATCGAGTCGTGGGGTTTGCGTCCAGGAGTAGGTCTTGCGAGTCCGCCGCCTTCGTCGGGTCCCAGGCAGGTAGACGAACCCATGTCGACCCTCAAGTCCCCCACGAAAGTCGACGCCTCTCGCCCGGTTCATTGACGAGGAAATGCCGCAGGTGGGGACATAGAAGTGCGCACCTCCGCTGGGCGTGCTGACCTGCGCCAGAATCGGAATTCCAAGTTTCATGAGGAGTGCTTGTTCAGCGTCCACACTGCCGCCATGCTGTACGTCGACATCTACGGCATCGAAGCCGCATCCCGTCACCATGCCGAGAGCCCAACCGGGTCTCCAGTCGTCGATGTTGGAATCTGACGCCGACATCCAGAGACGGTTTGCTGGCAGCTCGAACTCCGTTTGGGCGCCTGTGGACGAAGGTGGGGCCGCGAACACCGGAATCCCTGCCGAAACGAGCTCATGCGCGACGGAAAGGTGTTGCTCCCACAACCCGCTCACGAGGATTCCCACGTCGCATCGCCTCCTGGCAATGGAGAGGATCGAAGTCATGGAGTTCGGCTGGTTGCAGCCTTCTTGAGAGCCTTCTGCTCCGCCTTCGTCCGAGATGGCCGCGTGCTGAGACTGCTGAGAGCGAGTCCAAAGGGATCGCGGTACGCACCCCGGTCCGCCTCCTCGAGGATCCATTCGGTGGAGACCAGTTCGTCAGCGGCGGTTAAGAGTGCTTCACGCTCGTCTGCAGTTATGTTGGGAGCGTGAGCCAATTCGATCAGGGTCACTCCAAACTGCCCCGCCAATTCCCCTTGGCCTCGCACCTCGGCCACTTGGCTCAACAGCCAGCCTGTTTCGGCTTGTGGAATTGGTGGCACGCAGTTTCGGAATTCGTCCACTAGGGCTAGCGGCATGAAGACGAAGGGCGCATCCAAGATCTCGGCGCCGAGCACGGTGAAGTCCCCTTCTGCGGGGATCTGTATGTCTTCCTCATCCCCCATCGAGCTCAGCACGAGCGATGCGTAGATGTGGAAGCCCTTTGGCTTCCCCTTGTGATGAAGCTTGGCCCGCGGGTGGAGTCGACCTTCAGTCCAGAAGGACCCGGGAGCAAGCACCTTGAGGCCGCCACGAAAGATCCACCCGATGGGAACTGGGCTTCCCACCTCCGCCTGCCACAGCCACTCTTCGCCTGCTGCGACGGCGGGATTCCACGCACCCTCGTAGAAGTCGACAACGAGGCCGATTTGCTCCGAAACCCCACCCTCGCTTCTCATCAGGCTGTGAATCAACACAGATGTATCGCCGCCATGACCGATGGTCGGCAACACACCCTCTCCGAAGTACCCATCGCCGTCATCCCAGGCAGGGTCGAAAGCCCAGACCGCGGCGCCTTCCAAGCTGAGGGATCCCAGCTTCACTGCTGAGTAGGTGACGTGACCGTTTGCCGACTCCATCTCTATCGGGTCATCGCGCCACAGTTGAAACAGCTGCGACTGCAGCGTGTCCGCGGCCCTCTTGGCGCGGGGGTGTTCGCGCTCGTACGCCTCTACCTCGGCGACGGTAAGAACGACGGTTCGATCTTCGAGTACGACCTCAAGCTCGTCTCCAGGGCTTGTCTCTTCCAGTCGGCTGAGAATCTCCGCGGGACTCATTATCTGGGTTGGGTCTAGGGATACAACGATGTCGGTAGGTCTAATTCCGGCGAGTTCAGCCGGGCCGCTGGGAAGTACGTTCGCTACCGTCAGTGGGTCGCTACCAGGGTCGAATGCGATTCCAACGAGGGCCCTGGATACTGTGCGATGCCACCACCGACTAGGGACAAGCCCGGGTGTGTTGCGCAAGCGGACGGCCGCTTCCGCGAAGGTGCGCATCTCGGCAGCGAGTGCGGGAGCGTCATCGTAGTCCTGCACATCGACGACGAGATGTGTGCCGAACTGATCGTCAGTCGAGACCCAGTAGGCCGATGGCAATTCCGCCGACGCGTATGCGTCCTCGGCCGACGCCAGGTAGTTGTCGCCCAAGGGAGCCAACGGCGCCACACAATAACTGGGCCAGTCATCGTTGTAGCCCCCGAGGAGCACTGTGCATGCACACTCGGGGTTTTTGAATACCACGAGTGGGTAGCGCCCGCTGTTGATCACCGTGCCGTTCTCGGCGATCAGATGAGCCTCAACCTCTTGCCACGTAGCCATGATCCCTCCTGGTAGTCACGTCTATGACGGTCTGTTCTTAAGTCTTGAGCGGTTAACCCATGTCCTAGGCCCGACGGTGAGAGACCCCTCGAGCGAAACTGAAGTCGACACTGGAGTTCACCGGCTCTCGGCTCCCCGCTACGGGGCCCACCATCACACCACTTCCTCCCAGCCCTTCTTCACGTTTTCGGCCACCATCGCGTCAGCAAGTCGCGTTGCCTCATCTTCCGTCGGCGCGAGACGCACTTCGCGGTTGAGTGGCGACTTGCGGGTACTGCTGTAGTCAGTCCAATGCACCACGTACGCCGGGTACTTACCCGTTGCTTCCTTGTTGGTCTTCCACACGAGCAGTTTGCGCACGTCGGTCTTTTCACCACTGCGCTTCACCCACACCTGACGCCTCACGATCTCGCTCGGTGCCGCACTACGCCCGGCATCGGGATCGGGCACCGACAGATACGGCTCAAGTTGACGCCAGCCGGCGTCGAGCAACGTCGGCAACTTGTCGTCACGAATACGCTGCAGCACTGGACCGAGTGAGGCAACGGAATCGATCTGCGCAACGGCGCGCCATCCGGCATCGGGTTCGTAGTTCAAGCGCGCCTGCCGAATGTGTTGACCGCGCGAATCCTCGGCTTGTAGATCTGAAACTCGCACCTCGACAACAATCGTCGGTTCAACAAAGCGATACATGATGCTGTCGCCTGCATGCCGATACGCGCTGGGCTTCTGAATCGCGATGAGACGTTCGTACAGCGCTACCCGTGCAGCCGAATCACCAAGGTTGCTCACCGACGTGAACGGAATCCAACCGCCATCAGGATGAGCGACCGCGACAAGAATTGAACGAATCTCGGTTGCGCCAGACTCGTTCTTGCGTTCGGTGTAGGCCACGATGACGGCGTCGACCTCGGTGGTGGGTTTGACCTTGAAGGTGCGCCCGTCGCTCGCGCGAACGACGATTCCTTCAGCACCGCCTTGCGCGACGATCGTGTCGTAGGCCTCGGACACTTGGCCCAGTGACTCCACTGGTTCCGTGGTGACCAAACGCACGGGACCGTCGGCAGGAACGTGCTCGCGCAAGAAGGCCAGTCGATCGGCATACGCGGAGATGGCGTTGACTTCGCCGCCCATCACGACGTCGAAGGCCGCGAAACCGAGCGGACCTGCCGCCATCGCACCCGTCAGTGCAAGTCCAACATCTCCCACCCGGCCTCGACGTCCACTCGGCGTGCTGAGTGCCTGGCGAACTTTGGCGGTCAGGTCGTCGTCATCGGTGAACATGCGACAGGTGTGGCTTGCGAGCACGCGCTCCTTGAAGGCGGCGAGTTTCGCCAGACTTTCAGGGTCGGTCTCACGATGCTCGTCGGACACCGTGGCCTCGTCGGACATCACGAAGATTCGCAACGGCTTGTTGCCCGCAACGGCCTGGTGGTACTCGATTTCGGTCATCGACATACCCGAGCCAGGTTCAACGTGGCCGTATCGCATTCCGATGATGCCGATGTACAGGTCGCACTCGTCGACCTTGTCGCGGATGTACTCGGCCGGTGTCACTTCGTCGGGAACGAAGTCCTCCATGCCGACGTACATCATTCCGAGTTCCTCAACCACACCGCGAATCGCCGCGCGCTGCGTCTGCATGTCGCGGCTTGTCGAACTCACGAACACAGTGCGCGGGATTCCACTGGGAGGAGTGACGTGCAATTCGCCGGCAAGCACGGTGCCCTTGGGTAGTGATTCGGCAGACTTGAGAATGTCGAGTCCGCCACTGATCACGCGACCGTTTGGTGCAGCGAGCAGAGTTTCGTCTTCAAGTCGACAGAGGTACCACAGTTCACCGTCAAGTTTGGGTGACACCCAGTACGGCCCGCCGCCGATGCGATGCGGAATGTCGGAGGAACCGACTGCGAGATAGCGCGAGGCGACAGCGCTTCGGTACGTGTCGAAGGTGCGAGTGAGTTCGGTATCGGTCACCGAACCGATCGTGTAAATGGTGGCGGGTCCGAGAGGCCGGCCACCCTCAGTGCGGTAGCGGCTCACGACTCCTCCCCAGTGTCGATCTTGGCGTCGAGTTTGGCGGGGCGCTTGAGTTCCATGTTCGATAGGTGAAGCAGCAGTTGGTAGCGATCGCCGTCGACGCG
>CAIYMF010000216.1 GCA_903927265.1 uncultured bacterium
ACCGTGCACCCGGCGCGTGACTACATTCCGATGTACCTCGCTGCCGTTGGCCCCAAGAATCTCGAGCTCGCCGGAGAGGCGTTTGACGGCTGGCTGGCCATCTTCTTCGCCCCGGAGTCTTCGGCCGAATTGCTCGGTCACATCAAGACTGGGCGTGAAATCGCCGGCAAGACGCTTGAGGGATTCGACGTGGTGCCCACGGTGCCGGTGGTGATCGGCGACGACCTCGAGCAATGCGCGGCCGCTGTCCGCGCGTTCGCGGCCCTCTATATCGGAGGCATGGGTAGCCGTGAGCAAAACTTCTACAACCAACTCGCGGTGCGCATGGGTTACGAAAAGGAAGCCGACGAGATTCAGGAGAAATACCTCGCTCGAGACTACGCGGGCGCCGCGGCCGCGGTGCCGATGGAATTCATCGATCGCACGGCACTGATCGGTCCGCGCGAGCGCATTCGTGATCGGCTTCCTGCCTATGCCGAGGCCGGAGTCACAACCCTCACCGTTTCCACTTACGTCGGAACCTTGGACGAACAGAAGCAGACTCTGCGCACGATGGCTGAACTTCTTGAGGAAACAGGGCTCGCCACGTGACTGTGTCTTTGATTCTCGGCACTGTGACGTGGCTTGAGGCCATCATTCTCGGAATCGTTCAGGGGCTGACGGAGTTTCTCCCGATCTCATCGTCCGCGCATTTGCTGATCCTGTCGCGATTCACCGGCTGGGGCGACCCTGGCGCTGCTTTCACCGCTGTCACTCAGATCGGAACTGAACTCGCGGTCATCATCTATTTCCGACACGACATCGTGCGCATTGCGAAAGCGTGGCTTCGATCGTTGCGCGATCAGTCGGCCCGGGGTTCGATTGACGCACGCATGGGCTGGTACGTGATCATCGGCTCGCTTCCCATCTTGGTTCTTGGCTTTCTCTTTCGAGACAAGATTGAGACGGTTGCCCGCAACCTGTGGTTGGTTGCATTCACCCTGATCATCTTCGGCGCGATTCTTGGCGTGTGCGATGCGCTCGGTAGCCGCACCAAGAATGTTGACGATCTGAATGCGCGCGATGGAATTCTCTACGGCTTAGGCCAAGCACTGGCACTCATTCCTGGGGTGTCACGGTCGGGCGCCACCATCAGTACGGGCCTCGCGCTCGGCTATACGCGAGAGAGCGCCGCACGCTACTCGTTCCTGCTCGCTATTCCGGCAGTGCTTGCTAGTGGATTGTTCGAGGCGCTCAAAATCGGAAGCGACACCACGGCCGCATGGGGTCCGACCCTGCTTGCCACTGCCATCGCATTTGTTGTCGGCTACTTGGTGATTGCGTGGTTGCTGCGCTATTTAGTGAGCAATACCTTCTTGCCATTCGTCATCTACCGCATTGCCCTCGGTTTGTTGCTCATCATTGCGCTGCTGTTCGGTGTGGTGAGCCCCACCGTTGTTTAGAGCCAGCCCGATCTCTTGAATGCGCGGAACATGAGTCCGCAGGCGGTGAGCATGAGTCCGATGACCATGAAATACCCGTATTCCCAATGCAATTCGGGAATGTTGTCGAAGTTCATTCCGTAGATTCCGGCGATCATGGTCGGCACAGCGGCGATCGCCACCCAGGCAGAGATCTTGCGCATGTCGCTGTTCTGCTGCAGGTCAAGACGCTGAGTGCTGGCAGACAAGAGAGTGCCGAGGAGGTTGTCGAATCCTTCGACTTGATCACTGACTCGAAAGACGTGGTCAGCGATATCGCGGAAATAGGGCTTGAGTTCGGCCGGCACAATGGTTGAACCGGGATCAATGAGGCTCTGCGCTACCGGTACGAGGGGCGAGATCGCGCGCTTGAGTTCGAGAACTTCGCGCTTGAGTCGGTAGATGCTTTCGGAGTCGTCGGATCGCACAGGAGAGAAGACCGACTCCTGAATCATGTCGATATCGCGTTCGATTTCGTCGGCCACGTAGGTGTAACCGTCGACGATGGTGTCGAGAACGACGTACGCCACCGAAAGCGCGCCCTGTTCCAAAAGGTGCGGTGATCGCTCAAGTCGTTGCCGTGCCTCGACGAGTTCGCCCACACCTCCGTACCTCACGGTCACCACGAAACCATCGCCAACAAACATGGAAATCTGGCCAGTCTCTACGTCACTGGTTTCCTCGACATATCGCAGCACCTTGAACAGCAGGAACCATTCGTCGTTGTTCGATTCGACTTTGGCACGCTGGCGCACATTGAGGGCATCTTCAACTTGTAGATAGGGCAGCCCGAGTTCCTCTGCCACCACGGCCATCTCAGCAGGCGTCGGCTGGTAGAGGCCGAGCCAAATGAAGGTACTGGGATCAGGGTCTTGCCGCGCCTCGCGTAGCAGTTGAGTGATGTGTTCGCTCAAATCCGCGTCGTTGCTGTGTGCGGCCATCAGATCGTCGCGCGAAACGACTACCTCGCCGTTGCGGTAGAAGCCAAGTCCCCTGATCACGGTGGCCATCCTCGCACGAACCCACACCCTTTCCCCCCTTTCCACCTTGCATGGGGGGACCCCTAGGCACCCTAGGCGCAGTTTTTCGTGCCCACGGATCAACCTATGGGGAAGCAAAACTGCGTCTATGCGTGCTCAATGTCCCCCCATGCGGGAGGGCTTAGAGTGGGGGAATGGCGATTGCACTGCTGATACGGCACGGCCGCACACAAGCCAACGCCACCGGCGTGCTCGCGGGCCACACCGAAGGGGTCGACCTCGATGACGCCGGCCGCGACCAAGCGGGCGATCTAGCCACTCGACTTCTTCCCGTCCCACTGGCCGCAGTCATCGTCAGCCCGTTACTTCGCACCCAATCAACAGCCGGCTACCTACTCGAGGGCCGCGAACCTGCACCGCCACTGCATCTCGACGACCGGGTCGCCGAGGCGCACTACGGCGACTGGACCGGCCAAAAACTCAGCGCCCTGGCCAAAGACCCACTGTGGAAGGTGGTGCAGTCTCAACCGAGTGCTGTCACCTTCCCCGGCGCGCAGGGTGAGTCGATGGTGTCGATGGCTGCCCGTGCGGTGGGCGCAGTGCGTGAATGGGACGCGCACATTGAAGCCGAGCATGGACCCGACGCCGTGTACGCCATCGTGTCCCATGGCGATGTGATCAAGGCGATCTCCGCTGACGCCCTCGGAATGCATCTCGACGCATTCCAACGAATATCCTGCGACCCGTGCTCGGTGACGATCGTTCGCTACACCTCCGTTCGCCCCTACGTGATGCGCGTCAACGACACAGGCGGCCGTTTCACCTCACTGGTTCCGAAGCCCAAGGCCAAGAGCCGACGTCGACGCTCGACCGACGCACCCGTCGGTGGAGGGGCTGGCGACTGACTTGGGTCTATCGCCGTAGTCTTGCCCCATGGCCCGAGAACTCTTTGAGTACGACCCACCCGACCGCTTCGTCGCGGGCACCGTGGGCCAACCAGGGGAGCGCACGTTTTACGTGCAAGCACGCAGCGGCTCACGCACCACCAGCGTGATCTTGGAAAAGCAGCAGGTGGCCCTACTGTCCGAGCGTCTCGATGAGTTGCTCAGTGAAGTGCTGCGGCGCGCTGAGGGACCGCTTCCGATTCCAGTCGAGGCTTCAGGCGCTCTCGATCTTGAGCCCTTGGAACTACCGCTCACGGAAGAATTCAGGGTCGGCGCCATCGGCCTTGGCTGGAACGGGGAGATCGAACGCGCCGTCATCGAGCTTCACGCAACGGTCGACAGCGATGAGTTCGAAGTTCCCGATCTTGATGAAGACGACGTTCCCGACAACTCTCCCGTGTGTCTTCGCGTACGCATTACCGGCGCTCAGGCACGCGACTTCATCGTGCGCTCCAACGCCCTCGTCTCCGCTGGGCGACCACCGTGCCCGCTGTGCCATATGCCACTCGATCCGGAAGGTCACGTGTGCCCCCGGGCGAACGGCTACCGTCGCCGTGCCTGATCACGACCGGCTCGATGAGTCTGATGCCATCCGTGTCCTCACCCACGGACAACTCGACATTGAGGGCCGCCTCGTTGAAGCGTCGAATCTCGCCGTCGTAGCGGTCGCTCAACTCGACGGCCTGTCCTTGCGCTGCGTCTACAAGCCAGTGTCGGGCGAGCGACCGCTCTGGGATTTTCCCGAATCGACCCTGAGCCGACGCGAGGTGGCCGCGTACCGCATCAGTGCGGCAGCCGGTTGGAATCTGGTGCCCACCACGGTGTGGCGAGACGACGGCCCTGCCGGCGAGGGAATGTGTCAACGCTGGATCGATGTCGACGAAGGGGTCGCTCTCATCGCCGTGGTCCCGGGAGGCTCATGCCCCACGGGGTGGAAGCGCGTCATCGACGCCGAGGGTGCACGAGGGCGACCCGTAACCCTGGTCCATGCCGACACTCCTGAACTGCGCGCTATGGCGGTGTTCGACGCCGTCGTCAACAACGCTGACCGAAAAGGTGGCCATGTGCTCATCGATGCCTCCGCCAAGGTTTTCGGAATCGATCACGGAGTGACATTCAGTGCAGACGACAAACTGCGCACCGTGCTGTGGGGGTGGGCTGGCGAGCCAATTGACGACGCGTTGATCGCCTCGCTGGAAGTCCTCAGCGACGCCCTCGCCGCTCCCGACGCCGCTGGTCTACGGAGTCTGCTGCATCGAGACGAGATCACTCGCACCCGCGAGCGTGTTGACCACCTTCTGGCCGACGCGACCTTTCCGTACCCTGGCGAGGGTTGGCCCAGCCTGCCATGGCCCGCCTTCTAAACCGATAGAGTCAACCGGTGCGATCATGGCCCACCCTCTCCCTGCCCGAACTGCCCGGAATTGGGCCGGAGGTGCGTGTCTTCGACTCGGCTTCGGGGGCCGTGAAAGCGACCGCCCCCGGCCCCACCGCTCGGATGTATGTCTGCGGGATCACTCCGTACGACGCCACGCATCTTGGTCACGCGGCGACGTACCTCACCTTTGATCTGCTCGGACGCGCATGGCGCGATTCCGGTCACGCGGTGCACTACGTGCAAAACGTCACCGACATCGACGACCCACTTCTTGAGCGGGCGGTGGCGACCGGTGACGACTGGCAGGCGCTGGCACAGCGCGAAACCGAGTTGTTCCGTGATGACATGACCGCTCTGCGCGTCCTTCCTCCCGATCACTATCTCGGTGCCGTCGAGTCGATCCCCGCCGTGGTAGAGGCTGTCGAAAAGTTGCGCGAGCTCGGAGCTGTTTACGACGTCGACGGTGACCTGTACTTCCGCATTCGCGCTGACGAGAGATTTGGCAGTGTGGCGTCCTTGAGTTCGGGGGAGATGCTCGAGATCTTCGGCGATCGCGGTGGTGACCCGCACAGGCCAGGTAAGTCCGATCCGCTCGACTGTCTGCTGTGGCAGGCGGCACGTCCCAACGAGCCAGCATGGGATACAGCCCTCGGACACGGACGCCCCGGTTGGCATATCGAGTGCGTCGCCATTGCGCTCGGAACTCTGGGCATGTCATTCGATGTTCAGGGCGGCGGACGCGATCTCGCTTTCCCCCATCATGAGATGGGCGCCAGCGAGGCACATGTCTTGACCGGCGAGTGGCCCTACGCACGGTCGTATGTGCACGCGGGTCTGGTCGGACTCGACGGCGAGAAGATGTCGAAGTCGCGGGGAAACCTAGTCTTCGTTTCAGCACTACGGATGCTCGGGCACGACCCGATGGCCATTCGTCTGGCACTTCTTAACCATCATTACCGCACCGACTGGGAGTGGACGGACGCCGATCTTCCTGCCGCCGAAGAACGCCTGGCTCGCTGGCGGGCCGCGGTGTCACCACCCACGGGTCCACGACCCGACGACACGCTGCTGCGAATGCGACAGGCACTCTCAGACGACCTCAATGCACCGAGTGCGCTCGCTGCGGTCGATCGGTGGGTTGACCACCAACTCAGCCGCGGGGGAGACGACCCCTCGGGTCCGGGCATCGTCACGCGCGCATGTGATGCCCTCTTGGGTGTGGCGCTCTAAAACGCCACACCCGGCCTTGCGCCTACTTCTTCTTCTCGTCGTGTCCGCCGAACTGCTTGCGCATCGCAGACTGCACCTTGTTCGCGAACAGGTCGTTGCCCTGTGAACCGAATCGCGAGTAGAGCGATCCGGTGAGAACCGGCGCGGGAACACCTTCATCAATGGCTGCGATCGAGGTCCAGCGACCTTCACCGGAGTCAGACACTCGACCGTTGAACTCCGACAGTTCCGGATCTTCGTGCAGCGCAATGGCCGTGAGGTCAAGCAACCATGATCCAATCACCGACCCACGCCGCCATACTTCAGCGACCGCCGGGAGATCGAGGGTGTACTGGTAGAACTCCGGATGTTCGAGGGGGGCAGTCTCGGCGTCCTGCGACGGCGGTCGTTTTCCAGCATCGGCGTTCTTGAGAATGTTCAGGCCCTCTGCGTAGGCGGCCATGATGGCGTACTCGATGCCGTTGTGCACCATCTTCACGAAGTGCCCGGCGCCGTTGGGTCCGCAGTGCAGCCAGCCCTTCTCAGCCGGCTGAATTGGTCCGGTGAGGCCCTCGGTACGAGCGGCGGAATCAAATCCTGGCGCGATGGTGTCGAACAACGGGTTTCGTGACTCAACGGCTTCGGTGTCACCACCCACCATCAAGCAGTATCCGCGGTCAAGGCCCCACACACCTCCGGATGTACCACAGTCGATGAAGTGAACGCCCTTGTCACGCAAACCATTGGCATGACGGATGTCGTCGCGGTAGTAGCTGTTGCCACCGTCGATCAGTGCATCGCCGTCTTCGAGCAGGGCTCCGAGGGCAAGCACCGTGGAGTCAGTGATGTGGCCGGCCGGCACCATGATCCAGGTGGTGCGGGGCTTCTCCAGCTTGGCGACGAAATCTTCCAAGCTCGTCGCTCCGGTGGCTCCTTCGGCCTCCAGAGCCTTCACGGCGTCGGGGTTCACGTCGTAGACGACACAGCGGTGACCGTCGCGCATCAGACGTCGCACGATATTGGCGCCCATCCGGCCCAGGCCGACCATGCCCAATTGCATCGGTGTCGAGGTGGTCACGCGTGTCTCCCATCGGTGGCTCGGCCCGGCCGAATCCGGATGCCGCTAGCATCCTGAACACTAGACGAGAGGGGCTGACCGCCGCCATGCCGACCGCACACGAGTCCGACCACCTGGTGATTTTCGGGATCACCGGGGACCTGGGCTACAAGATGACCCTGCCCTCCCTGTACCGACTTGAGGTACGAGGGCTACTCAACGTCAATGTACTCGGAGTAGCGTTCGACGACTGGACGCTCGACCAACTCGTTGAGCGTGCCCGCAAAGCGGTCTCCGAATCACTGGAGGCATCCGGCGATGACTTCGATCAGGCCATCTTCGACCGGTTCGCCGCTCGCTTGGCCTACGTACACGGAGACTTCTCTGACGCGGCGCTCTATCAGCAGGTAGCCGCCGCACTCCGCGCCGCCGGCAGCACCTCGCCACTGTTCTACCTCGAGATTCCGCCGTCGCTGTTCGGCCCGGTGGTTGAAAGCCTCGGTGCTGCCAATCTCACCGCCGGTGCGCGCATTGCTGTCGAGAAGCCCTTCGGAACGAGTTTGGAAACCGCCCGCGAACTCAACAACCGACTGCTGCAGGTCCTCACCGAAGACCAGTTGTTCCGGGTCGACCACTTCTTGGGCAAGGAACCAGTGCAGGACATCATGTACCTGCGTTTTGCGAACGCTCTGTTTGAGCCGCTGTGGAACCGCCACTACATCGACTCAATCCAGATCACGATGGCCGAGTCATTTGGCGTAGAAGACCGCGGTTCCTTCTACGACAAAGTGGGCACGATGCGCGATGTGGTTCAGAACCACCTGTTGCAGGTCTTGGCACTCGTGATCATGGAACCGCCCGGCGCCGGAGAAGACGCAGTTTCCGACGCTCGTCGCACGCTCTTTGAATCCATGCGCCCGATCAATCCGGCTAAGACGGTACGGGGCCAATACTCGGGGTATCGCGACATCACGGGGGTCGCAGATGACAGCGATACCGAGACGTTCGTGGCCCTCAAACTCGAAGTCGACAACTGGCGTTGGGCCGGCGTTCCGATCTACATCCGCGCGGGCAAACGCATGCCCGGAACTGCAACCGAAGTAGTCGCCCGTCTCAAGAAGGTGCCCCGAGTGCGCGCGGCCGGTCGCCTTGTCGACGTTCCCGGACACGATCAAATCGTCTTCAACATTGGGCATAACCCCGGTGTCGACATTGGCATGCGGGTCAAGAAGCCCGGTCTGAACGTCACTGAGCCCACCTGGCTTTCAGTGCACTTCGATGACGTGCTTGGCGAAGAGCCGACCCCTTACGAGCGCTTGCTCAATGACGCTTTGCATGGCAATCACGATCTCTTTCCACGCTGGGACACCGTCGAAGCAACATGGGAAGTCGTGCAGCCACTGCTCGACAACCCTCCACCGGTCATTGCGTACGCTCAAGACACGTGGGGTCCCGAGCAAGCACAGGAACTGATCCGAGGTCACGCCCCCTGGAAGCTTCCGCGCGAACTTGAGGAGCACTGATGAGCACTGACCTCACTGACACCGCCGCGTGGCAGACGCTATCGACGCACGCGGTCGCGATGAACGACATTCACTTGCGTGAACTGTTCGCTGCCGACCCCAGTCGTGCACAGCGTTACACCGCAGATGGCGCTGGTGTTCATCTTGACTACAGCAAGCATCGCGTCACTGATGAAACGCTCGCGCTGCTCTTCGACCTCGCTCGTGAGCGTGGTGTCGAAGAACGGTGGCAGCAAATGTTCCGTGGCGACCGCATTAACACCACCGAGAACCGATCAGTGCTGCACACAGCCCTGCGGGTGCCTCCTGGAGAGACGCTGGTCGTCGACGGTGTCGACGTCGCCGCTGACGTTCATGCCACCCTCGACGCAATGTCGGCATTTGCCGACCGTGTTCGCAGCGGCGAGTGGAAAGGCCACACCGGCAACGCCATCAAGAATGTGGTCAACATCGGAATCGGCGGTTCCGACCTCGGACCGGTGATGGCGTATGAAGCGCTGCGCTTCTTTTCGCGGCGCGACATGGTGTTTCGGTTTGTTTCGAACGTTGACGGCACCGATATCGCAGAAGCGACACGTGACCTCGACCCGGCCGACACCCTCTTCATTGTCTCGTCCAAGACGTTCACCACCTTGGAGACGATGACCAACGCCCACAGTGCTCGTGAATGGCTCGTTGCGGGTCTGGGTGCCGATGCTGACGTGTCGAAACACTTCGTTGCGGTCAGCACCAACGCGGCTGAGGTCTCGAAGTTCGGTATCGATGCCGACAACGCGATGTTCGGCTTCTGGGACTGGGTCGGCGGCCGCTACTCCATGGACTCGGCGATCGGCCTGTCGACCATGCTGGCCATTGGCCCCGAGGCCTTCCGCTCAATGCTTGATGGCTTCCACGCCATGGACGAGCATGTGCGCACTACACCCCTCGAGCAGAACCTCGCTGCCATCATGGGGCTTGTCGGTCTCTGGTATCGCGACTTCTTTGATTGCCAGACCGTTGCGGTGTTGCCCTACGAGCAGTACCTCAAACGCTTTCCGGCCTATTTGCAGCAACTCACCATGGAAAGCAACGGCAAGCACGTCAGTCTCGACGGAACTCATGTCGACTACGCCACAGGCGCTATCTACTGGGGAGAGCCAGGAACGAACGGACAACACTCGTTCTACCAACTCATCCACCAGGGCACCACGATCGTGCCAGCCGATTTCATCGTCTTCGCCCGAACACTCAATCCGCTAGGTCAGCATCACGACATCCTGGTAGCCAACGTGTTGGCCCAAGCGTCTGTGATGGCCTTCGGCCGCACGGCTGACGAGGTGCGCGCCGACGGAACCGCTGATGCCGTGGTGGCGCACAAGGTGATGGAAGGAAACCGCCCGTCGAGTCTGCTCATGCTTGACGAACTCACCCCATACGCGCTCGGATCGCTGGTCGCCCTCTACGAGCACATCGTGTTCGTGCAGGGCACCGTGTGGGGAATCAACTCATTCGATCAGTGGGGGGTTGAACTCGGCAAGGTGATGGCCCAGCGAATCATTCCGACTCTGACCGGTGCTGCTATTCCTGACGACATTGATGGCTCAACAGCGCAGTTAATTCTTCGCTACCGCGATCGTCGGTAGGCAACTCAGCCGTCGGTGCTGCGTCGCCGCAGGTACCGTTCGAACTCGCGGGCAATGGCTTCACCACTTGCTTCGGGCAGCTCGGCGGCGTCTTGCGTTTCCTCAAGGTGACGTACGTATTCGGCAACTTCAACGTCATCCTCGGCCAACTCATCAACCCCCACCTGCCAGGCGGCCGCTTCGTCTGCCAGGTCACCCAGGGGCACCGGCACGTCGAGCACGTCCTCTAACCGAGTGAGCAGTGCAAGTGTGGCCTTCGGACAGGGGGGCTGGGCCACGTAGTGCGGGATTGCTGCCCACAGCGAGACCGCAGGGATGCCGGCTTCCTGACACGCCGACTGCAAGACTCCGACAATCCCGGTCGGGCCTTCGTAACTTGATTGCTCGAAGCCCATGCTCTCGACCAGTCGGTCATCGTTGGTAACCCCTGAGACGGGAACCGGCCTGGTGTGGGGTGTGTCAGCGAGCAACGCTCCGAGGCTGACGACCATCTCGACACCGAGCGCCCGGGCATAGGTCAGGATTTCGGCGCAAAATCCACGCCATCGCATATTGGGCTCAATTCCGCGCACCAACACCACATCACGTTGCGCCAAGGGAATCCGGGCGATCGTCAGACGAGTCGTGGGCCAACTGATATTTCGGATTCCGTGCTCGTTGAGACTCACGATAGGTCGATTGACTTGATAGTCGTAGTAAGGCTCGGGATCGAGTTCGGCCCACGGAGTGGCCGACCACACGGCTTCCAAGTGTTCGATCGCTTCGGTGGCCGAATCTCCGGCATCGTTCCAGCCTTCGAACGCCACGACCATCACGGGAGCCACCAGTTCAGGGATGGTGTGGAATGACTCGGTCATGCATCCCTCCTCCCGTCGGTGCGTTGTGGGGCGCCCGCCTCGTCGACACACGATTCGATCACACCGGCAACCAACGCCGGCCACTGTAAGGGTACGTCGTGCACGGCTCCTGCCCATCGGAGGACCCGGGGCATCGCCAACAGCCCCGCCGCGCGGATGAGTGCGGCATCTGGTTCGACAGTGCCCATCGCTTCACAACGCACCAACCACGTGGGACAGGTAATTGCCTCGAGTGCGACGACGGGGTCGTAGTCGAGGGCGCCATCGAGCACCTGCATATGTCGATCAAAGCCCAAACGAGTTCGGGCCAGACCCTCGGTGTCCACCTCGAACGTGGGAAGCAATGCCTCACGTACGTCGTCACTCCACCATGGTGCGAGTGGTCCCGTGGCGATGTGTCCCATCAGATCGTCAAGCGGAATGCCGAGGCGCGGGGGAGTGAGACGCGTACGCACGGCTTCGCGGTCTCCGAGATCGGCCAGGCGGGTGAATCCGCCATCGAGAGCCACGATCCCCGCGACGCGATCAGGCTGCTGGGCCGCGAGTTCGACTGTGATCCAACCTCCCCATGAGTGTCCGACCACCACACAGCGATCGACATCGAGTTGGTCAAGGAGCAATGACACATCGTCGGCGCAGAGTGGCACATCGTACGGACCGTGGTCGGGTTTGTCAGCGTCGCCGTGGCCACGTTGATCGACGGCAAGTATCGGCGGATGCATTGGTCTGGCGGTGAGCCGTCGGATAACCGGTCCCCAGAACTTGCGCTGCTGGGTGAGACCGTGTAGCAGCACCACAGTCGGTAGATCGGTGTCGCCCGCAACATAGTCGGCGACCAGCGACACATCCGCTGTCGACCGCACGAGGCGCACTGAGTCCACGGGTACGTTCACGCGACGAGGCTATCGGCTGACGTCGACGCGGCGCAGTGGCCTTCATTCGGTACGATGGAACCAATGGCTCGCACCGATTCTGTGTCCGCTCTTCGTAGAGCTCTCAACGAGCGCGTCGTGATCGCTGATGGCGGTATGGGCACCATGCTGCAGGCCGCCGACCTGATCCTCGACGACTTCATCGGCCTTGAGGGTTGCAACGAGATTCTCAATGTCACGCGACCTGATGTCATCGAAGCAATTCACCGGGCGTACCTCGACGTTGGTGTTGACGCGATTGAGACCAATACGTTCGGTGCGAACCTCGCGAACCTGGCCGAATACGACATCGAAGAACGAATCTACGAACTCGCGCACGCGGGAGCCGTTGTTGCGCGCGTCGCCGTCGATGCCTACTCAACGGTCGAACACCCACGCTGGGTGATTGGCTCAGTCGGCCCCGGAACCAAACTCCCGACCTTGGGTCACACCACCTTCGCCACACTGCGCGATGCGTACCAAGAACAGGTCCGCGGTCTGGTTGACGGTGGAGTCGATTCAGTGCTGGTCGAAACAGCGCAAGACCTGCTGCAGGCCAAGGCCGCAATCATCGGCGCCCGTCGCGCCATCACCGCGGCGGGTGCGGATATTCCGGTGTGGGTTCAGGTCACGGTTGAGACAAACGGCACCATGCTGTTGGGCTCGGAAATTGGTGCGGCACTCACCGCCCTTGAGCCGCTCGGCATCGAGGTGATCGGTTTGAACTGCGCCACCGGTCCGGCCGAGATGAGCGAGCACCTGCGGCACCTGGCCCGCCACTCGCGTATCCATCTGTCTTGTATGCCCAACGCGGGACTGCCCGTACTGGGCGCTAACGGCGCTCACTACCCACTCACGCCCGATGAACTAGCTCACGCACACGACACGTTCACCCGAGAGTACGGACTCTCACTCGTTGGCGGCTGTTGCGGAACAACTCCCGAACACATGCGCGCGGTCGTTGAGCGCATCGGCTCGCGCCCAGTCACACCGCGCCGTCCGCGTCCCGAGCCTGGAGCAGCGTCGCTCTACCAATCGGTGCCCTTCCGGCAAGACACCTCGTACCTCTCAGTGGGCGAGCGCACCAACGCCAACGGTTCGAAGGCATTCCGGGAGGCAATGCTCGCCGAGGATTGGGAGGCCTGCCTCGACATTGCCCGTGATCAGATTCGCGACGGAACGCACATGCTCGACGTGTGCGTCGATTACGTCGGACGCGACGGCACCGCCGACATGGACCATCTGGCCTTTCTACTTGCCACCACGTCAACTTTGCCGCTGATGCTTGACTCAACTGAGCCAGAAGTCGTGCGCGCTGGCCTTGAACGCCTCGGCGGTCGCGCCATCGTCAACTCGGTGAACTACGAAGACGGCGACGGCCCGACCTCGCGATTCGCTCGCATCATGCCGCTCGTTGCCGAACACGGCGCAGCCGTCGTTGCTCTCACGATCGACGAGGAGGGTCAGGCGCGCACCGCTGACTGGAAAGTACAGGTGGCCGACCGACTCATTGCGAACCTCACCGGCATCTGGGGCATGCACGTTGATGACATCCTCGTTGACCTACTGACTTTCCCCATCGCCACCGGTCAGGAAGAGACACGCCGCGACGGCATTGAGACGATTGAAGCCATTCGAGAGGTAAAGCGTCGCCACCCGGCCGTCCAGACGATTCTGGGATTGTCGAATATCTCCTTCGGCCTCAATCCGGCCGCACGTCAGGTACTGAACTCGGTCTTCCTCCACGAATGCATTCAGGCCGGCCTCGATTCCGCGATCGTTCATGCTTCAAAGATCTTGCCGATGGCACGCATCCCCGACGAGCAGCGTCACGCCGCTCTCGACCTCGTATGGGATCGTCGCAAATACGACGGTGACGGCAATGTCACTCACGACCCGCTCACACACTTTCTCACCCTGTTCGACGGTGCGCAGTCGCAGACATCGGCAGCCACTCGCGCCGAGGAACTTGCCGCCCTTCCGCTGTTTGAGCGACTCGAGCGACGCATCGTCGACGGCGAACGGCAAGGCCTTGCCGACGACCTCGACCTTGCACTCGACGATCGGCCGGCACTTGAAATCGTCAACGACACCCTGCTTGCCGGCATGCGTACGGTGGGCGAACTCTTCGCCTCGGGCGAGATGCAACTTCCGTTCGTACTGCAGAGCGCGGAGGTCATGAAAGCCGCGGTGGCACATCTCGAACCCCACATGGAACGCTCCGACGAGTCGGGCAAAGGCACCATCGTGCTGGCTACGGTGAAGGGCGATGTTCACGACATCGGCAAGAACCTTGTCGACATCATTTTGTCGAACAATGGCTACACCGTCGTCAACATCGGAATCAAGCAGCCGATCAGCGCCATACTTGATGCAGCCGAAGAATCCAATGCCGATGTGGTCGGTATGTCCGGGCTGCTAGTGAAGTCGACAGTCGTGATGCGCGAAAACCTTGAGGAAATGAACCTGCGTAAAGTCGCTGCCCGCTGGCCGGTCATCCTCGGCGGTGCAGCACTGACACGCGCCTACGTTGAGCAAGATCTCGCCGATATCTACGAGGGCGAGGTGCGTTACGCCCGCGACGCATTCGAAGGTCTGCGCCTGATGGACGCGATGATCGGCGTCAAGCGCGGAGTTGAAGGCGCCGCCTTGCCCGAACGTCGCGAACGCAGGGTGCGCACCAGTAGTCGCCCAGAAACTCCCGCCGCCGAACTGCCTGCCCGCTCCGACGTCGCCATTGATGCCCCGATTCCCACTCCGCCGTTCTGGGGTGATCGCATCGTCAAAGGAATCGCTCTCGCCGACTACTCCGCCTACCTCGATGAGCGCGCCACGTTCCTCGGCCAGTGGGGTCTCAAAGCAGCACGTAGTGGTGGGCCTAGTTACGAGGAATTGGTCGAGACCGAGGGCCGACCTCGCTTGCGCACCTGGCTGAACCGCGTCGCGTCGGAGGGTCTTCTGGAAGCGGCGGTTGTCTACGGCTACTACCCCTGCTGGTCTGAAGGCAACGAGATCGTCATCGCACACCACCAGGGCGAATCCTTCGGAACCGAGCGCCTGCGATTCCAGTTTCCACGACAAACCCGCGGACGACACCTCTGCCTCGCCGACTATGTGCGTCCTCGTGAGAGCGCCGAACTCGATGTCATCGGATTCCATGTGGTGACCATGGGTTCACGCATTTCTCAGGCATGCCAAGAACTCTTCGCCGCTGACTCCTACCGCGACTATCTCGAACTGCACGGCTTGTCGGTTCAACTCACTGAGGCTCTGGCCGAGTACTGGCATGTACGGGTGCGCGAGGAACTTGGCATCGGCACCCTCGACTCCCCGGAACTGGCAAGCATCCTCAAGCAGCAGTACCGCGGCGAACGCTATTCGTTCGGATACCCCGCCTGCCCCGACCTCGAGCAGCAGAGCGGGCTGTTCGAATTGCTGCGACCTGAGCGTGTCGGCGTCGAATTGTCAGAGGAGTTTCAATTGCACCCCGAACAATCAACCTCCGCGTTGATCCTGCATCACCCCGAAGCGACGTACTTCAACGCGATATGAGTACCCACCCACTACCCGAAGCGGTGCTCGTCGACATGGACGGCACGCTGGTCAACACTGAGCACCTCTGGCATATCGCCGAACGTGACACCATGCGTTTCCTCGGTTCGGAATGGACTGCGGAGGACCAGAAGTTCAGCCTCGGCGGTCCGCTCGAAAACGTCACAGCCCGCATGCAGGCGAAATCTGGCACCTCCCTGACCCAAGCCGAGATTTCCAGCATCCTGCTCGACAAGGTTGAGGACACGTTCCGCAGCAGCAACGTATCGTTCACCCCGGGCAGCGAGCAGCTGCTTGACGATCTCGTGGCGGCCGGAATCCCACTCGCTCTCGTGTCGGCGTCACCTCGGCGCGTCATGGACTGTGTTCTCGACATCATGGGGGCTGAACACTTCACCACGACGATCGCCGGTGACGAAGTTGAGCGATCCAAGCCCGATCCGTTGCCCTACCTCCTCGCAGCCGAGCGCCTCGACGTCGACATCATGCGCTGCGTCATCCTTGAGGATTCACCAAATGGAGTCGCTGCTGGTCACAGCAGTGGGGGAGTGGTCGTTGCGATTCCGGACATCGTGGCGATCGAGCCAGGTCACCGGCTCGTAGTGATTCACACCCTCGACGAAGTCACGCCCGAGCATCTTGCGGAATGGCTTGCCGAACACGGCGACTGAGTGCATCACTCGATGGAGATCGCTCGCAGCACATCCAGACGGGCGGCACGTCGAGCAGGCCAGAGGGCGGCGACGACGCCACCGATTGCTGCAACGAGTACGAGCGCAGCAATGCGCACCCACGGAATGCTTAACACGCTGATTCCTTGCGATGCCAAGACTCGCTGCAGCAGGACGCCGTAGACCACGCCTACGACCACTCCGACCACCGCACCAAACACCGCGATGAGCAGCGACTCGAGCACAATCATGCGGCGAACTTGAGCGCGGGTCGCTCCGACAGCCCGTATTAGGCCGATCTCGCGCGTGCGTTCGACCACCGAAAGCAACAACGTGTTGATGATGCCCAGAATGGCGATGACGACTGCCAAGGCGAGCAAGGCGAAGAGGAAGCCGAGGAGGGAGTTGACCTGATCAGCGACCGCATTCTTGAGTTCGACTTGGTCTTGCAGAGTCACTGTGGGGTATGCGGCGAGCCGTTGTTCAAGTTCGGCCCGCACTGCGTCTGGATCAGCGTCGGGGGCCAGCAGCAGATACACCGCGGAGTCTTGCTCGAGTGAGCCGATACTCGACAAAGTCGGCATCGACACGATGTAGCCGCGATACAGGGCCGCCGGTTCGTAGATTCCGACCACGCGCAGTGTGGTGCGTCCATTGGGCAGCGTCAGCCCAATGTCTTGCCCCACCTTGTAGCCATTGGCCTTCGCCAGATCGGTATCAACGAGCACCGAGCCGAGGCCGACCGATGTGAGCGAGCCGGAAGTGAACGTGAGGTTGAGCACCTTCGTGAGCGCATCGGGCTGAATACCGGTCACGGGCGTGCGTGCCTTGGAACCGTCGGCCTGCGCGACGCTTTGACGCACGTAGGTGGCAAGACCGAGTCCCGGCGTATCGCGAATCGAGTCGAACACTTGAGTGGGGAATGGTCGGAAGCCGGCGCCGAATACCACGTAGTCCGCACCGATCGTGTCATCGACCACCTTGGCCACCGATGCTGTGGCCGAGGCCGCAATCACTGAAAGCGCCGCCATCAACGCAATACCAATCGTGAGCGCGGTTGATGTAGCGGCCGTGCGTCGAGGATTGCGCCGACCGTTCTCGCGAGCGAGCCTTCCGATGGCTCCGCGGAAGCCCGCCCCGAGCACGCCGAGTACGGGCCGAGCGAGGAAGGCGGCAGCGGCAATCGCAGCGATCACACCACACAGCGCCGAGAAGCCGACGAGTTGCGCCGCGCGTTCACCGTCTGTCTCGCCCAGGCGGACGGCTCGCACGGCCAGGAACGCAGCCACCACGAGCAGCACCACTGCTACAACGGCACGCACCCGCAGCGAACGCGCGGGCAGGGCCACGTCATCGCGCATGGCGGCAACAGGAGGAACTCGACCGGCTCGGCGCGCCGGGAACCACGCGCACAGCATGGTGACCACCACCCCGACGATGTACGTCGCGATGATCGTGCGTGGTGCAATCACGAGCGCTCCACCGGGCAGAGTGGCGCCGAACGCCGAGAACAGTGCGCGCAGCACCAATGCAAGGCCCAAACCGACGAAGAGACCGATCGTCGATGCAATCACTGAGATCACGAAGGCTTCAACCAACACTGTGCTCTGCACCTGTGTTCGGGAGGCGCCAATAGCCCGTAGCAACGCCAGCTCGCGCGTGCGCTGTGCCACGAGCATCGAGAAGGTGTTGTAGATCAGGAATGACGCGACGAAGAGAGCGATCAACGCGAAAACTAAGAGAAACGTGTTGAGGAACTGCAATTGATCTTGAATCCGTTGCGCCGTGCGATCACGTTGCTGCTGTCCGGTGGTGATGGTGAAACCCTTGCCCAGCGTTTCGCCTACGGCAGCAGCAAGTTGATCTTGAGTCACACCTGCGGCAGCAACTGCCCGTACCGAACTGAGCCGTCCCGGGCCTAGCAGCAACTTCTGCGCATCGGGCAACGTCATCACGGTGAGAGTTCCGCCACCGAAGGTCGCGGTGATGCTGTCGTCGAGAATGCCGACGAGTCTCATCGGAACCACTGCTTGCCCGTCGGTCACTCGCGGAGGCGCGAGCGAGATGTTCCCTCCGACGGAGGCGCCCGCCTTTTCGGCCGTCGTACGATCGAGAGCTACTTCACCGGCCGCCTGAGGAGCCCGACCCTCAGCGATCGAGAGCGGGTTCATCGCCGGATCAAGCCACGAGCGGCCCGCGGCTGCGGCACCCTGACCACCAATGGGCTTACCGTCGCTTCCGAGCACAACTGCCGATCGCGACGACACGTAACCTTCGGCTAAAGACACTCCCTGAACGGCAGCCACTTTTGCGATGACGCTCTCGGGCATCCACCGCTGCGAGTCAGCGCCCGGGCCGCCGCCTCCACCACCGTTGCCGGCCTGAGTATCAACCGACTCGACCACGATGTCGGGGCCACGCTGATTGAACAGCGAGTCGAAGGACTTCTTGAGCGAGTCGGTGAAGATGAACGTGCCAGCGACAAAGGAAACGCCCAGGATGATCGCCAGCGCAGTGAGGCCCAGCCTCAATCGGTGCGCGGTGATACTGCGAAGTGCCGCCCGCAGCATGTCAGGCCCTCGGCGCCGGCTCGAGCGCCTTCATTCGATCAAGTACTGAACTCGACGTGGGCGAGCGCAGTTCATCAACCACGCGGCCATCGGCAAGGAACACCACCCGGTCGGAGTACGCCGCAGCACCCGGATCGTGCGTCACCATCACGATCGTCTGACCAAAATCATCGACACTGCGCCTGAGGAACGACAGCACCTCGGCGCCCGAACGCGAGTCAAGGTTTCCGGTAGGTTCGTCGGCGAACACGATGAGCGGTCGACTGGCCAACGCTCGCGCGCATGCGACACGCTGCTGCTGACCGCCGCTGAGTTCGGAAGGCTTATGCGTGAGCCGATCGCGCAGACCGACGGTGTCGATCACGGTGTCGAGCCACTCGGCATCGGGCTTACGTCCGGCGATGTCGAGCGGAAGCGTGATGTTCTCGCGCGCGGTCAATGTGGGTACGAGGTTGAATGCCTGGAAGACGAAACCCACCGCATCGCGTCGCAGGCGGGTCAGATCGCGGTCACCGAGGGCGGTCAACTCGGTGTCGCCGATGAATACCTGCCCCGAACTCACCGAATCAAGCCCGGCCAGGCAGTGCATCAACGTTGATTTGCCCGATCCCGATGGGCCCATGATGGCGGTGAACTCACCGGTGGCCATGGCGATATCGACGGCATCGAGGGCAACCACCGTTGTGTCACCTCCGCCATAGATCTTGGAGACACCGATGGCACGCGCTGCTGCTGAGTGATCCGACACCGCTCCACCGTAACCCGACCACCTACCATCAGGGGATGAGCGACTCCGACGAACGCGGCACCCTGCGCATCGCCGGCATTCCGATCGTGCTGCCGTGGTCGAGTCTGATCGGCGTGGGCGTGCTCACCTGGATCTTCGCTCCGGGGTTTACCGACGGCTCCGGAACGGGCGGTTACGTCCTCGCCGCCATTTTCGCCGTGCTCGTCTACGGCACGATTCTGCTGCACGAGTTGGCCCACGCCGGTGCGGCGCGGAGCTTCGGCTTTCCCGTGCACCAGATTCGCCTCTATGCACTCGGTGGCTACACGACCTACGAGCGCAAAGTGCACACTCCGGGGCGTGAGCTCGTGATCGCGCTCGCCGGCCCGGCGACAACACTGGTTGTGGCAGCGATCTGCTGGTACGGCGGAAGGGCGATCGGCGCAATCCTCGAGCCCGGCTCGATCATCACCGACATGCTGCTGCAACTGGGGTGGGTGGGCCTAGTGCTCGGTATTTACAACCTGCTGCCAGGAATTCCACTCGATGGCGGCGCGCTCGTGAAGTGCCCGGTGTGGAAGATCAGTGGTTCAGAAGCACTCGGAACGAAGGTGGGTGCGTGGTCGGGCATCGTGGTCGCCATTGCCGTCTTCCTGAGCCCGTTCGCGATCGCTCGTCGTCTCGGACAAGACTCACCCGACACCGCCAGCGTGATCACCGTTGCGATCTTTGCCGCCTGGCTGGGCATGGGCGCGTACGACGCACTGCGCCGGTCGAAGATGCAGGAGCGCCTTCCCGGACTCGACGCGGGTGCGCTGGCACGGCAGGCGATCGCCGTGTATCGCGACCTGCCTCTGTCAGAGGGACTCTCTCGTCAGTCCGCGGCCGGAGCGAGCGCACTGATCGTTATCGACAGCAACGGCGTGCCAACCGCCATCGCCAACGATGCGGCGGTGACCGCCGTTCCAGCAGAGCGCCGACCCTGGGTCAGCGTGGGATCGGTATCGCGCAGCATTTCACCCGCGAGCACACTGCTGTCGTCGCTGACCGGCGAAGACCTGCTCGACGCAATGTCCGACAACCCAGCCCCCGAGTACCTCGTGCTCGATGCTGCCGGTGTCGTCGTCGGAGTGTTGACGATGGGCGATGTTCAGACCGCACTCACCGCTCCCTAGGCTCAACACGTGACCGCAGACCGCTCTGACCACGTGCCCACGGGCCGCATGCCTACCGGACCTTTTCGCGCTGGTGAACGGTGCCAACTCACCGACCCGCGCGGTCGCGTTCACACGATCACGCTCGTCCCCGGCGCTGCCTTTCACACCTCGAAGGGGGCACTGGCGCACGATGAACTGATCGGAAGTAGCGAAGGCACGGTCATCAACTCGACCAATGGCACCGGCTATCTCGCCTTCCGGCCACTGCTCACCGACTACGTGCTCGGAATGAAGCGCGGCGCCACGATTGTGTATCCGAAGGACGCCTCGCTCATTCTTGGCCTCGCTGACATCTACCCGGGCGCCCGCGTACTCGAAGCGGGCGCTGGCTCGGGAGCGCTCAGTTGCTGGCTGTTGCGTGGAATCGGTGACGAGGGCCGTCTGTACTCGTATGAGCGTCGCGAGGATTTCGCTGAGATCGCCCGTCGCAATGTGGAGACCTTCTTTGGCGGACCACACCCGGCTTGGACACTCACGCTCGGCGATCTCAATGACGGAGTTCACACTGAGCCCGTTGATCGCGTCGTGCTCGACATGTTGGCGCCCTGGGAATGTCTGGACATGGTTGCGAATGCGCTCGAGCCCGGGGGAGTGCTCGTGTGTTATGTCGCCACGACAACTCAATTGTCGAAGGTGGTTGAGGCCATTCGAGACAGTAAGAACTTCTCCGAACCTCGTTCGCAGGAAACACTGCTGCGCACGTGGCATTTGGAAGGTCTCGCCGTGCGGCCCGACCACCGCATGAGTGGACACACCGGCTTTCTCACCGCATGTCGACGACTTGCGCCCGGAACCGTTCTTCCCCCGCGTCGCGTACGTCCGGCCAAGGGGGCTCGTCCTGAACTTGAGGAACTGACCGAGACACCCTCGCCCTGAATGCTGGACACAGCGTCCGACAAAGGTAGGGTCGGATGAGCGGCATGGCTCGCACGGGCGAAGCCGGGGAGGTGCGTGATGGCAGACGACGAACGCCTCAGAACTCTTGAGTCACGCATTGTCGGGCTCGAATCCGACCTCGCCTCCACGACCACCCAGAACCAACGACTGGTATCGACCCTGCGCGAGGCCCGCGACCAAATCGTGGCCTTGAAGGAAGAAGTCGATCGGCTGGCTGAACCGCCGAGCGGGTACGCCATCTTCCTCGACCACCTTGATGACGGCACTGTCGACATCATCAACTCCGGCCGCAAGATGCGCGTCGTTGTCGCCCCCAGCATCGACATCGAAAGCCTGCGTCCTGGCATGGAGGTCATGCTCAACGAAGCGATGAACATCGTCGGAGTGCGCTCGTATGAACGCTTCGGCGAAATCGTGAGCCTCAAGGAAATTCTCGAAGGTGGCGACCGTGCGCTGGTGATGGCGCACGCCGATGAAGAGCGGGTCGTACGCCTTGCCGAGTCTCTGCGCGATGTCCACCTGCGCCCCGGAGACTCACTCCTGCTTGAATCACGCAGTTCGTACGTCTACGAGCGCATCCCCAAGGCTGAGGTCGAGGAACTCGTACTCGAGGAAGTTCCCGACATCGACTACAGCGACATCGGCGGTCTCGCTTCTCAGATCGAAGCAATTCGTGACGCCGTCGAGTTGCCGTTCATGCACCCTGAGCTTTATGCCGAGCACAAGCTGGCCGCACCCAAGGGCATCCTGCTGTACGGCCCTCCCGGCTGCGGCAAGACGCTCATCGCCAAGGCTGTGGCCAACTCACTGGCCAAGAAGGTGGCCGAGCGCACGGGCCGTGAAGAGGGTCGCTCGTTCTTTCTCAACATCAAAGGCCCCGAACTTCTCAACAAGTACGTCGGCGAAACCGAACGCCACATCCGGCTGGTCTTTCAGCGCGCCCGTGAGAAGGCGAGCGAGGGCATGCCCGTCATTGTCTTCTTCGACGAGATGGACTCACTGTTCCGCACGCGCGGATCGGGTGTTTCCAGTGATGTCGAGAACACCATTGTTCCTCAACTGCTCAGCGAGATCGACGGAGTCGAGAGCCTTGAGAACGTCATCGTGATCGGTGCCTCCAACCGCGAAGACATGATCGACCCGGCCATCCTGCGACCAGGACGTCTTGACGTGAAGATCAAGATCGAACGCCCTGATGCCCAGTCCGCTGCCGACATCTTTAGCAAGTACCTCACCGCCGATCTCCCGCTCCACGCCGACGATGTGGGCGAGCACGGCGGAAATCGCGACGCCACGGTTGCCGCGATGATTCGGCGCACGGTTGAACACATGTACTCCGAGATCGACGAAAACCGATTCCTGGAAGTCACCTACGCCAACGGTGACAAGGAGGTTCTTTACTTCAAGGACTTCAACTCAGGCGCCATGATCGAAAACATCGTGTCGCGTGCCAAGAAGATGGCGATCAAGGGCTTCCTCGATGAGGGTCAGCGCGGAATCCGGGTGCAGCACCTGCTCGCCTCATGTGTCGATGAATTCCGCGAGAACGAGGACCTGCCCAACACCACCAACCCCGATGACTGGGCACGCATCTCGGGTAAGAAGGGTGAGCGCATCGTCTTCATCCGCACGCTCATCCAGGGCAAGCAAGGAACTGAGGCCGGCCGCTCGATCGACAACGTCTCGAACACCGGCCAATACCTCTAACCCTTCTCCACGCGCCCCCCTTCTGCACGCGCCCCCCCTTCTCCACCGCGCCCCCTTCTCCACCGCACTCATGCATTCCCCTTCCTGCATCGGGGGCACCCACGCGCGCACCTAGCGCGTTCAGGCACCCCACCATTTCCGACGTACTCGCTTATCCATCGCCATCCGTCACTCACGGTCGTTGGTATGACCGGAGAGCATGGATAAGCGAATTCAGTGCGGTAGAGAAATCCCTACGGCCCCCTTCCC
>CAIYMF010000217.1 GCA_903927265.1 uncultured bacterium
AACAGCGCGGCATTACCGCTCCCATTCGTCTGACGAATGAGTTGCAGCTGGTAAGGCCGTTGAAGGGAGAACCTCATGTACGAGGTCGACTACGGCCCCTGGGACGACTAGGAGCCACGGCATCACGCCGAACTAGAACGATGGGTGGAATGGGCATTGCGCCTGTTCCACCCTTCGTGCGCTATTTGCCATTTCTCATCGCTGCGGCACGCGCCTGATTGGCCTCGTGCAGCTCGCGCATGTCGGGTAAGTCGACGCGCGGATCGTCAGAATCACCGCGCGTGATGAGGTCATCGAGGTAACGACGATCAGCGTCAATGCGTGCGAGTGGGTCGTTTGCGGGAGTTCCGTGGCCGGGGATCAGCACCGAGCAACGAGCTGCGACTACGGCGACGCGATCAAGACCTTGCAAGTAAGCACCGAGATCGGGGTTGGCTTCGTCAGGCATCGGCAGTTCGATATCGCTACCGAGGTCGCCGCAGACGAGAACGCCGAGGTCGACCACTTCAACCGCGACGTGAGCCGGCGCATGAGCATCATGTTCGTGCAGCACGATGTCGCGCCCACTCCATGGAAGTGCGTAGGCGTGAGGTAGGTCGCGCAGTACATGCGGTGCTGCGGGGTCGGGTACCTCATCGGGTGCGCGACCGCCCGGAATCTCAATGAGCCGGCCAGCGATCTCGATGAGTTCGGGTGGCAGGTCGCCGATCAGTGGAGCAAGAAATTCATCGCGACGATTCTCATGTGCCCACACCGTCCAGCGCGATGCGTAGCGCGGGGTGGGTGTGTCAGTGTGCGCCTCAAGGTCGGGGTGCCACAGCACGTGGTCGTAATGAACGTGTGTAGCCAATCCAAGACCGCACGTGAGGCCCAGCGCCCGCATTCCCGCGGGAATCGACGCGAGCTCGTCGGCGTCCCAGTTCGGGTCGATGACAACGCAGGCACCGTCATCACCGCGAATCACGGTGCTCAATGCCGCGTACCGTCGTGAAGTTTGCACCCACACATCGGGCGAGACCTCAACTAGCGGGGAAGGAGAAGTCATCGCGCTCAACTTTCCGGAGTAGTGAGTGAGGGCCAGGCAGCCTCAAGCGCCGAGTTCCAGTCACGCATGGGGCTGAGGCCGTGGCGTGCCCACGCGTCATGACCGAGCACCGAGTACGCGGGGCGAGGAGCGGGGCGGGGGAACTTATCGGTGGTCGTGGGTAACACGCGTTCGGGATCAGCACCGAGCATCGTGAAGATGCGCTGCGTGAAGTCGTACCACGTGGTGGCGCCTGACGACGTCGCATGGAAAGTGCCTGCGGGAACTCCGCGCACGAGTGCGAGCGTCAGTCGGGTGGCGAGATCGTGTGACCAGGTCGGCTGCCCGTGCTGATCGCTCACTACTTCTAGGCTGTCGCGCTGTTGTTCAAGAGCAATCATTGTGCGCACGAAGTTGGGTCCGTGTGCTCCGTACAACCACGCGGTGCGCAGAATGTGCGAACGGTCTGAATGCACAGTGCGCACGGCTCGCTCACCCGCCGCTTTCGTGCGGCCGTAGGCAGTGTTCGGTGCCATCGGAGCGTCTTCGGGATACGGCGTCGTTGCCGTGCCGTCAAAGACGTAGTCAGTGGAAATGTGTGTCATCCATGCGCCGGTGCGTGCACACGCGCGAGCGATGTTCTCGGGCCCTACTGCGTTCACGGCGAAGGCGATGTCTTCGTTATCCTCGGCTGCATCAACTGCGGTGTATGCCGCACAGTTCACCACAATGTCGAAACCATTCACGGCATGGTCAACGGACGCGGCGTCGGTGATGTCGATGTCAGGTAGATCGAGTCCGACCACATCGCGATCGTGAAGAACCGCCATCAGGTCGGTTCCGAGCATTCCGCGGTGCCCGATCACCAGCCAGCGACCGTCGACCTGCGCAGGATGCGTCATTACGCGAGTGCCGCTTGCGCCTTGAGTGGCTCCCACCACGCGCGGTTATCGCGGTACCACTGCACGGTGTCGGCGAGGCCCTGATCAAATCCGACACGTGGTTCGTAGCCCAATTCGCGCGTGCTCTTGGCAATGTCCACCGAATAGCGACGATCGTGTCCCTTGCGGTCTTCGACCATCACCACTCGAGTCCAGTCAGTGCCGGTGCCGTCGAGCAGCCGTTCGGTGAGTTCACGGTTCGTCAGTTCTGTGCCTCCGCCGATGTTGTAGACCTCGCCCGACTTTCCGTGGGCGATAGCCAGAGCGATTCCGCGGCAGTGGTCGTCGACATGCAGCCAGTCGCGCACATTCATTCCGTCGCCATAGAGCGGAACGGTGCCGCCATCAATGAGGTTGGTGATGAACAGCGGCATGACCTTCTCAGGGAACTGGTAGGGCCCGTAGTTGTTGGAACAGCGAGTGATGACGACATCGAGATGGTGAGTGCGGGCGTATGCGCGCGCGATGAGATCGCTGGAGGCCTTGGACGCGGCATACGGCGAGTTCGGCTCGAGGGGATGCGTCTCGGGCCACGACCCTTCATCGATGCTGCCGTACACCTCATCTGTCGACACGTGCAGGAATCGACCGAGGCGATGACGATGTGCGGCGTCGAGCAGGGTCTGGGTTCCGACCACGTTGGTCATCACAAAGTCGCGGGCGCCCAGAATCGATCGATCAACGTGCGACTCGGCGGCGAAGTGCACGACGAGGTCGGTATCAGCGATGAGTTGATCGACGAGTGCAGCGTCGAGAATGTTGCCTTCGACAAAGGTGATGCGTTCGGCGACGGGCTCAAGATTGGTGAGACTTCCCGCGTAGGTGAGCGCATCGAGCACGGTGATGTCAGCGTTGACGAAGCGAGGGTCGATGGCGTCGTAACCCCCCGTGGCGAGGGTGCGGGTGAAGTGCGACCCGATGAAGCCGGCACCGCCGGTGATGAGGATGCGCATCGGGAAAACCTCGAGTCTCGTGAGCGATGAAGCGAGATTCCATCGTACCGACTCAGTTGGCAGGGCGTGGATCCCTTAACCTTGGGCGTATGCGAGGAATTGTGCTGGCGGGGGGCTCGGGAACGCGCCTGCACCCGATTACACGCGGTTCGAGCAAGCAACTTCTGCCGGTCTACGACAAGCCGATGATCTATTACCCGCTGTCGACCGTGATGAGCACGGGCATTCGCGAAATTTTGATCATCACCACTCCCGAAGATGCGCCACAGTTTCACCGCCTCTTGGGTGACGGGCACGAACTCGGAATTGAACTGACCTACGCGGTGCAGCCGAAGCCTGAAGGCTTGGCGCAGGCGTTCGTCATTGGAGCAGAGTTTCTCAACGGTGATTCCGCGTGCTTGATTCTTGGCGACAACATCTTCTACGGCTCGCAACTCTCACCCGTGCTCAAGGCCAGCACCGAAGTCGATGGCGGACACGTTTTCGCGTACCACGTGAGTAACCCCCGTGATTACGGTGTTGTCGAGTTCGACGAGTCAGGCCACGCGATCTCGATCGAAGAGAAGCCCGTGTCACCGCGCAGCAACTACGCGGTTCCGGGTTTGTACTTCTACGACGCGGCTGTGGTCGAGGTCGCTCGCAGCATCACTCCGAGTGCGCGCGGCGAACTCGAAATCACTGCGGTCAACGAGCACTACATGCAGCAGGGTCGTTTGAGTGTCACGGTGCTCGACCGAGGTACCGCGTGGCTCGACACCGGAACTGTCGACTCACTGATGGCAGCGGGCGAATTCGTGCAGGTGGTCGAGAAACGACAGGGACTCAAGATCGGCTGTATTGAGGAAGTCGCGTGGCGTGAGGGTTTCATCGATGACGCTGGATTGCGTGCGGTGGCCGAACCATTGCGCAAGAGCGGTTACGGCGACTACCTCCTCGGTCTGCTCGAGGGTCAGTTGATGCCAGGCACGTTGCACCGCGGTAGCGCCGGCACCGACGGTGGTGCATAACGTGCCGTTGCGTCTCACGGTCATTGGCACGGGGTACCTCGGAGCCGTTCACGCCGCCTGTATGGCCGACCTCGGTTTCGAGGTGCTCGGTGTCGATCGTGATCAGTCGCGGGTTGAGGCGTTGGCACGCGGCGAAGCGCCGTTCTTTGAGCCGGGCCTGAACGAACTGCTGGCGCGCACTGGTGCCACTGGTCGACTTCGATTCACGACCTCACTGGAAGAAGCTGCCGAGTTCGGCGACGTGCACTTTATCTGTGTCGGAACCCCGCAGCTTCCGGGTTCGCACGCTGCTGACCTCGGGCAGGTGTACGCGACGATTGATGCTCTCGGCCCACTTCTTACTCGACCATGCCTCGTCGTCGGCAAGTCGACGGTGCCAGTCGGAACCGCTGTGACCATTGCCGAAAAGCTGGTGCACGTGGCGCCGGCCGGCGCTGGTGTTGAACTGGCCTGGAACCCCGAGTTTCTTCGCGAAGGGTTCGCTATTGAAGACACCGTTCATCCCGATCGTTTGGTAATTGGGGTTCAAGCCGGATCGGCGGAAGCGACTCTGCGTGAGGTGTACGCCGCCTTGCTGAGTGACGGCGTTCCGATCGTGGTCACCGACTATGCGACGGCCGAATTGGTGAAGGTGTCGGCTAACGCTTTCCTCGCGACCAAAATCTCGTTCATCAATGCCATGGCCGAAGTGTGTGAAGCGTCGGGCGCTGATGTCACGGTGTTAGCGCAGGCAATCGGCTACGACGAGCGCATCGGCCATCGCTTCCTGCGTGCCGGACTCGGTTTCGGCGGCGGGTGCTTGCCTAAGGACATCCGCGCTTTCATGGCCCGCGCCGACGAGCTCGGTGCCGGTGATGCTGTCGCCTTCCTCAATGAAGTTGACGCGATCAACCTGCGTCGCCGTGCGCGTACCGTCGACATGGCGCGTGAATTGTGCGGTGGCTCGTTGCAGGGTGTGACTGCTGCGTGTTTGGGCGCGGCATTCAAGCCGAACAGTGACGATGTGCGTGATAGCCCGGCACTCTCGGTTGCTGCGGCATTGCAGGAAGAGGGTGCCACGGTACGCGTGTATGACCCCAAGGCAATGGGTCCGGCAGCCCGGCAGTTTCCCGACCTTCTGTACGCCGAATCCGTCGACGAGGCGCTTGCCGCAGCCGACGTGGTGTTGCTGCTCACCGAGTGGGATGAGTTCGCTCAACTCACTCCCGAACGTGCAGGCGCTCTGGTAACACAGCGTCGCATCGTCGACGGGCGCAATGTTCTCAATCCGGCGCAGTGGCGTGACGGTGGTTTCGCCTTCCGTGCACTCGGCCGACCGTAACTGTCTTTAGACGTCCCACCAGAGAGTCGCAACCTCGCGGTTCGTGCTCTCGCCGAATTCGGCGATTGCTGCGGCGACCTCGTCATCGCGGTCGGCGGGCAGACACAAACGAGTGCGGGCCATCTCGACTCGCTGTTCCATTGGCAGTCCGACGCGCGCACCCCAGGCGGTGTCAACCCACACTTGAAGTTGCGCGTCGATTCCGGCTTCGCGTGCGCAGTCGAGTAGGTCATGTGCGGTGGGAGAGGTGGGGCGAGCGAGTCCCCAGAACTTTTCCCACAAAGGGTTGAGGTGGGTGAGGGGGTGCAGGTAGGGAAGTTCGACGACGACGCGACGTCGTGCGTGGGACGACAAGGTGATCAGGAACGGCGTGATGTCGGCAACGTTGAACACGACGTGATGACACACCACCACATCTGCGTCGGGCGTATCGGTTGCTACCTCAGGCCAGCCTCCGAGCACTGCCTCAAAGGTGGCACCACGCGACAACGCCTCGCGCTCGGCAACATCGAGCATCGCACTCTGCGTATCGACGGCGATGATGTGCGCGGCTGGCGGAGTGAGGGCCATCGATGCGCGGCCACCGCCACTTCCGACGTCGAGAACGGTGCCGCCTTCGGGCATCGCTTCACGTGCACGTTGGTGACTGGGCGAATCAGGAATGACCTCAGGTGGCGTGAATTGCGCGACGGGGTGAATCCACGGACTCGTGGGTGCCTGATCGAGGATTTCCTTGGGAATCGCCCACGAAGCGAGAGCGTCGGCCCAGTTCTGCGCAGCAGTCATGTCACGACACTACTTGTCAGTCAGTCGCCGAGGTCGTGGTCGTCGACGTTCGGCACGTGATCAGCTGGCAGTTCTTCCGAGCCGAGAATGGCGTGATGTTCAGGCGATGGCGACTCAACTCCGAACAGTCGATGCATGAGGGCCAGTCCCATCGCGACGGCTTGACCAATGAGCAGGGCGAAGAAGACGGTGCCGATTCCGACGGTGCCGCCGAGCAGCCAGCCGCAACTCAACACGACCACTTCAATGCACAGTCGCACAACACCGACCGGCCAACCGGTCACCCGATGCAGACCGGTCATCCAGCCATCGCGCGGACCTGGTCCGTGACCGGACGTGAGATAGAAGCCGCTGCCGATTCCGATGATGATGATTCCACCGAACACCATCGCGTATCTCAGTGCGAGTGACGCGGGAGTCGTGAGCGCGCCATAGGTAATGCCCAAGGCGAGAGCGATCACCAGAATGTTCATGATCGTGCCGAGGCCCGGGCGCTGGCGTAAGGGAATCCAGAGCAGCAGCACACAGGTGGAGATGAACAGTGTGGTCCAGCCGATGGAGATGCTGGTACGTAGTGACAGGCCCTGCGCAAGAACTGACCACGGAGCCGCGCCGAGATTGGCGGCGAGCAACATTCCCTCGCCGGTTCCGAACAGCCAGAGACCGGCGATGAGAGCTGCGAATGACCCGGGAGTCGGGCGCCAAATGCGAGGTGCGGTGAAACGCGTGGGTGAGAGCGTGCGCGCACCCCGCAGGACCGCACCGATGCGGGCCAGAGGAGACGGGTCCGACGGCACCCCCTGAGCCTAGGGGTCCGCCGAGCGGGACATGCGGTCGCGCGGTTGCCAAGTGTCCGTGAGGATGGTGGCATGACTCGTGAATGCGATGGGCTGCTGTTGGACGTCGGCTTAGTGGTGGCGCTTTCTCCGTGGGAGCTGGCCGACATCTTCGAGGAAATGCGTGGCCTTCCACCCCGTTCAATTCCGGGGCGTGGCCCCTTCGATGTTGCTTCCGGTGAGTACGTCGACGAGCGATGGGACGCCTACCGACGCGGCGAGATCACCGAGCGTGAGTACTGGATGTCGATGAACGATGCCGCGATCGCGAATGGGATTGACCTTGAGGGGCACCCGAACGTGATGCGCTCCCTCTTTCGGGCCGCCGGCGAGCGCGGTGTGCGCCCCGAGGCCGTGGCTCTGATGGAGGCGACGCGGGCGGCGGGAATCCGCACGGGTTTCCTTTCCAATGAGTTGTACGACTTCCACGGCCGCGAGTGGGCGCAAGCGCAGACGTGGTTTCAGTTGGTGGATTTCGCGGTTGATTCAACCGAGGTGGGCGTTCGTAAGCCTGCACCTGAGCCGTACGCGCGTGCGATCGAGGTGATGGGGCTACCCGCTGAGCGCACGGTGTTTGTCGATGACAGCCCGTCGTACATCGAAGGCGGCGTGAAGGCGGGCCTGCGATGCGTGCTACTCGATGTGCTCGAACCCTGGATCGCCTTCGATCAGGCAGCAGTGTTGCTTGGCCTTGAACCGATTGGGCGGCTCTAGCAACCGTCGGCCGTGGCTGGGCGCTAGCCTCAGAGAACACTGAGAAATAGGAGCGTTTCCATGACCCCGGTCGATCGCGATCGCCTTGCCGTTGTGCTTGCTGACGAACGCACGCTCTATACCGAGCGCCACCCGCGTTCACGTGAGCTGTTCGAACGGGCGGACCACCTCTTTGGTCGCGTTCCAATGACGTGGATGAACAAGTGGTCGGGCGGCTTTCCGATCTACCTCGATCACGCGCATGGCAATCGCATCACCGACGTCGACGGTCACACCTACATCGACTTCGCTTTGGGCGACACCGGTGCGATGGCGGGTCACTCGCCGAAGCCGACGATTGCTGCTGTTCAGAAGCGCATCGGTGAGCTTGGCGGAATCACCACGATGCTTCCCACCGAGGACGCAGAGTGGGTGGGCGCTGAACTTGCGCGCCGATTCGGCGTGCCGCTGTGGTCGTTTGCACTCACTGCCACCGATGCCAATCGTTGGGCGATTCGCCTAGCGCGTCAGGTGACCGAGAGGCCCAAGATTCTGGTCTTCAACTACTGCTACCACGGTTCGGTTGATGAGATCTTCGCACTCGGGCAACCCGACGGTCACACGGTGTCGCGTCCTGGAAATGTCGCGCCTCCCGTTCCGCTCGACCTGACAACGCGAGCCGTCGAGTTCAACGATTTGCCGGCGTTGGAACGCGCACTCTCGCACGGTGATGTGGCAGCGATCCTGATGGAACCGGCTCTCACCAACATCGGAATCGTGTTGCCCGACCCCGGTTACCTTGAGGGCGTGCGGCGCTTGGCTACGGCTTACGGAACGTTGCTGATGATCGATGAGACACACACGATTTCTGCAGGTCCTGGTGGCATGACCAAACAACTCGGTCTCGAGCCCGACATTTTCATCATCGGAAAGTCGATCGGCGGCGGAATTCCGAGCGGTGCCTACGGCCTGTCGCACAAGGTCGCCGACATGGTGACGCACCACACCCAGAACAGTGAAGTCGACATCATCGATGTCGGAGGAGTAGGCGGAACGCTGGCCGGTAACGCCATGTCAGTGGCGGCGATGCGCGCGACGCTCGAGCACGTGCTCACCGACGATGTGTGGCCGCCGATGATCGAGTTGGCGACGTCATTCACCGAAGGCGTCACCGACGTCATCACGCGCTATGACCTGCCGTGGTCGGTCGCGCAATTGGGGGCGCGCTCTGAGTACAGATTTGCTTCGCCCGCTCCTCGCAATGGAAGTGAGGCGGAGGCGGCGGCTGATGACGACATCGAGGAATACCTGCATCTGTTCTGCGCGAATCGGGGTGTACTCATCACGCCGTTCCACAACATGGCGCTGATGTGTCCGGAAACGTCGGCGGCCGATGTTGAGCGTCACACCGAGGTGTTCGAAGACGCGGTGCGCACGCTGCGCGGATAGTGCTAGGCGCGCGCGATGGCCGTGAGCGTGACGTCGTCGCGACGCCAGTCGACGGCGCGTTCGCGAGCAGCGGCGAGTACTCGCTCCACGACTTCCACGGGGGGTGCGTCGTCGGCGACGGCGATGTCGATGAGTGCCATCAGGCCCGCTTCGCCGAGTTCGTCGCCGGCTGCATTGTGTGACTCAACGAGGCCATCGCTCCAGGCGAGCAGGAGATCTCCGCGGTGCAGAGTGTCCGTGCGACACGTCCACGCACCACCGAGACCTGAGACGAGTGGACCGGTGGGATCAAGGCGGATCGGCGTTCCGTCAGCGCGACGAAGCAGCGGCGGTGGATGTCCGGCGTTGGCCCAGGTGGTCGCTCCGGTTGCTGGGTCGACCACCATCACCGCGCAGGTGGCGAACTGCGCCTCTTCGTCGGCGAATGCGCGGGCTGCATGTTCGAGTGCAGTATCGGGCGCGAAGCCGGTGGCGAGCGCACTTCCGATGACGTTCTTGAGGCGCACGGCACCGATGCCGGCCGCGGGTCCGTGGCCGGCGACATCGGTGACGATCACGGCGGCGCGTCCGTCGGGCAGTTGGATCACGTTCCACCAGTCACCGGCGAGTACACCTTCGGCTGGTTGGAGTACACCGGCGATCGCTAGGCCGGGAACGGTAACGCTGTCGCTCGCTTCCAGTTCCGCGCGAATCGCGGCGACCACCGGACCCTGTTGCGTGAGTCCTTGGCGAGCAGCAGTTGCTTCGTCGAGTTGCAGGACGAGTTGGCGTCGCATGGTTTCCGCGTCGATGCCGGTGGCTTCAAGTTCGGGTGGACCGCTGGGATCGATCGGGTGGTAACGACCTTCGGGTGTGGCCGCGATGCGAAGCTGCGCGCGTAGATGGTCAAGCGGATTGAGAACCCACTGACGCAGTGCCGCGAGTCCGGCGAGTAGCAGGAGCAACAGGGTGAGTCCGGCGATGACCAGTGCCCACGCGAGTTTGCTGGCGAAGGTGGTGAAGTCGTCGACCTGCTGAGTGCGGCGATCGTCAATGAGACGTTGCAGTGCGATGGCGGAACCGGTCATGCTGTCGTAGGTAGCGAGTGCGTCTTCCGAGCGAGTGACCTGAGCCGCGGTGCGCGTGGCTCCCATGTCGAGAAGTCGGAAGACCTTGTTGGCATCGGCCTTCTTCCACGCGACGACCGAGTTTGCGCTGGCGCCCACGGCCGCGCTGATCTCGGCGTCGTCAGGGAATGAGTCGTTGATGACTGTGAGCGACTCCTGGGCGAGTGTCAACGACTGCTCGTAGCAGGTCTTCGGATCGCCGCAGCCCGCCACGACGGTGTGGGTTGTCTGGCCGAGCGCCGCGTCGAGGACGGCGACGGAGACATAGCCGTTGGCGTCGGAGTAGGCGGTCGACAGAGTGCGGCTGGCGTCGGCGGCCGGTTGAACAGTGGTCATGATTGCGCGACTACTTTCAGCGGCTCGCCAAAAGCGGTAGGTCAGCCAGCCACCGAGCCCCACGATCACGAGCACGCCAATCACCGTGACAGCGGTGACGCGTTGGCGCAGGGTCATGAATCGAGGGTAGTGGGCGGGGGCTGGGTGGCGCGTGGGCTACAGCCTGATGACGCGTACGCGATGAGGGGCACTGGCGCGCTCGATGTCACGAGGGTCGCTGGTGACGACGACTACGGGCTGCCCGCTGGTGGCGACAAGGGCAGCAATGTGCGCGTCGGCCACGCTCACACCGGTGGATTCGACGATGTCACTTGCGTGGTTGGCGATGTCTGAGGTGAGCGTCGAGTCAAGAATGGGCAAGCGGTTGAGGGTTGCGGCTGCTGGGTCGCGGCGATTCCAGTGCGCTTCGACACGAACCGTTGTGGGAACGATCGCATGCGCGTTGATGCGGCGCCGCTTGCGTTGCGCGGGCACCACTTCCAGAGCCGCGAGTACTGCGCGACCTTTCGCCGAGGCTGGTTTTCGCAACGCTGTGATGGCTTCGGAATCGAGGATGACGGTGGTCATGTGCTCGCCGCAGAGTGCAGCGCCTCGGCCCAGAGAAGTACGTCGTGGGGTTCGGCAGTGGGGTGACGGTCGACGATTGCCTGGGCCGCGTGTTCGATGAGTTCGGGGTACTCGGCGACTGGCGAGTCTTCCGCGACTGCGAGTGCGTGTGCGGTCTGCGCGAGCGAGGGGCGTGAGGCCGGGTCTTGC
>CAIYMF010000218.1 GCA_903927265.1 uncultured bacterium
CCAGGCAGCACTCGAGCCAACCTTCGCACTTGGTCTTGCGCTCCAGGTGCCATTTGCCCTGGGCGCGTATCTCGTAGCACGGTTGCTCGTCCGTGCCATCGTTGAACTCGTCGAGTTGGTGAGCGCGCAACGGGTGCCGCTCCGATTTCGTGCGACGGTTGTTCGGCGAACGGGGTTGCTCCGCGACAGTCGGGCTCTGCTGGAGTGCCACCTCGCGCCGCGTGGACCCCCCTTGGCTCTAATCGGATAGCAGAACCGGCTAGGTGCCGGTGACTACCGTCCGTCGGAAGATTCCGGCGGACCTACGATTAGGAGCAGTTTATGAAGACCCTCTCGAGGCGCGTTCGCGCGCTTATCTTCGTCGCGCTGATTGGTGCGATGCTTGCAGCTGTCGCCGCCCCTGCTTTTGGGCACGCAACAGTGCAAACGTACGGCAGCACTCCAAAGGCCGATGGGTACGGCGCGTTTTGGGTCCGTATCGGTCACGGCTGTGAAGACGCCAAGGGCAATCCAGTCGCCGTCAATAAGGTGGCGGTGTGGTTGCAGGGAGCCTTCCAATCCGGAAAGCCACAGCAGATCGCAGGGTGGAAGGCCTCGGTCACGCCCTTCAAGGGCAAGGGTGGCTACAAGCTGACGTGGGTTGCCACTGGCGATGACCTGCAGGACAGCGAGTTTCAGGACTTTGGCATCAGTACGAAGTACCCGGCCACGGCAGGGTCGTTTCGTGTCCCAGTGGTCCAGTACTGCGGTGCCAACAAGGTCGCGTGGGTAGAGCGCGGGAGCGATGCAGAGCATCCGGCCGCGACAATCACCGTCGCGGCAGCGGCGGCCTCAAGCCACTAAGGCACGACTTGGGTGGGGGGACTTGTCGCCCCACCCAAGTCCAGCCGGAAGGAGACACAATCAAGATGCGAATCTCTCACATCATCGGTGGCGGACTATTGGTCTTGCTGGTGCCAGCGCTTGCATTTGGCCATGCTGTTGCCAGCAACCACAACCCTGCAGCCAACGCCAACCTGAACGTTGCACCAAAGAAGATCAGCGTGAGCTTCAACGAAGATGTTGAAGTCACTCGGAGTGGACTCGTCCTCTTCGACTCGGCGGGGAACGTGCGAAGCGGTGTCACACGAGTGGAGGGGCGCACGCTGGTAGCGCCTGTGCAGGCGCTCACCGCGGGTCGGTATGCCTATACGTACGAGGTCACGAGCGCGGATGGACATCTCATTCGCAACGCTGTGGCCTTCTCGATCCGAGCACCGACACCCACGGCAACTCCCACGACGATCACGCTCAACGGTCGACGACTGCGTCTATCTGGCGCGCGCGTCGGGATCCGCAGCCTGCGCCTCTGGGGCGGACTGCAGGAGGGAACGGTCGAGTGGAGTCACCCGAGCCTACCCGCACCGTTGTCGTGGAACTTCCAAAGATCAGCAGCAAGCGGGTTGCTTCCCTTTGCCGGAACGTACACCATCCGAGTGCGTGCATTCGTTGGAGGATTCGATGAGAAGGTCGTCACAGGACAGGTGACCATCGCAGGGGAGGGCCGGGCTTCGATAGACTCGCGCCGTCGGGCGATTAGCTCAGTCGGTTAGAGCG
>CAIYMF010000219.1 GCA_903927265.1 uncultured bacterium
ATGCCCGTGTATGAGATTACGGACGGCATGACAATCACGCCCAACTGTGTCTACGTCATTCCACCCGACCGCGACCTTGGCATCTTGCACGGCTCCCTGCACCTGCTGGAACCCCCAGAACGCCGCGGTCTTCGCCATCCGATTGACTCCTTCTTCCGCTCGCTGGCCATCGACCAAGGGGATAAGTCCATTGGCATTGTGGTAAGCGGAACTGGGACCGAAGGTACCATCGGGCTGCGGGACATCAAGGAGGCGGGCGGGATCGTGCTCGTCCAAGACCCGGTAACCGCGAAATTCAACGGCATGCCCGGCAGTGCGGTGGGCACTGGCCTCGCCGACCTCATCCTGCCGATCGAGGAGATGGCCGAAAACCTACTCGCCATCGTCGGGCGGGGTGGTCGTAAATCGCCACGGCAAGTGTTTGAGCCAGAATCGGAGCATCCTGACCAACTCAAGAAGATACTGTTGCTCCTAAGGGCAAGGTCGGGACACGATTTCTGGCAGTACAAGCGAAACACCATCGTTCGAAGGATCGAGCGACGGATGGTGGTCCACAGACTCGGACGGATGAGCGACTACCTGAGGTTTCTACAGCACTATCCACAGGAGCTTGATACATTATTCAGGGAGCTCCTGATCGGCGTGACCCGCTTTTTCCGTGATACCGAAGCCTTCGCGGCACTGCGAGAGATCGTGATTCCCGCACTCGTCGACGGGCGGGGGACGGACAACGAGATTAGGGTCTGGGTTCCCGCGTGTTCGACGGGCGAGGAGGCGGTGTCGATCGCCATCCTGCTCCATGAACGGCTCGCTGTGTCCCCGCAGGGTGTCAAGGTCCAGGTCTTCGCCACGGACATCGACAGCAGGGCGATTTCTGTCGCCCGCAGGGGCGTCTACCCTGCGAGCATCGCCGTCGACGTGTCGCCCGATCTTCTCGTGCGGTATTTCGTGTGCGAGGAGGGCGGCTACCGCTTAGGAAAAGTGATACGAGACAGCATCGTCTACGCCGAGCAGAACATGATCAAGGACCCACCGTTCTCGCGGCTTGATCTGATCAGTTGCCGCAATGCCATGATCTACATGGGCGGCGATCTCCAGAAGAAAATTATCCCGCTGTTTCACTACGCCCTCAAGCCCAATGGGTTCCTATTCTTGGGCACTTCGGAGTCAATCGGTGACGTGCCGGACTTGTTCACGGTCGTTGATCGAAAGATGAAGATATTCCGGGGCAAGGGTGGCACCCCAATGCCGCTGCCAAACCTGACCATCAGCACCGCCCGTGTCGGACCCCCCCTGCCGTTCAAGGAAGTGGCCATGGAAAACACCGTGCCGACGATCAACCTGCCCAGCATCATGGAGCGGCTGGTTCTGGCGGATTTCACGCCGCCGTGCGTGCTGGTCAACCGTCAGCTCGAGTTGCTTTGTGTCCATGGACGCACAGGCAAATTTCTGGAGCCCGCCCCCGGCACGGATGTCCGTAACCTCGTGGCCATGGCACGCGAGGGACTGAAGAGCTATCTGGCATCCGCCCTGCGTAAGGTTTTCGAACAGGATAGTGCCATCCCCACAACAGACGTTGTCTGCCCGAGCGTCCGGGTTAGAACAAATGGCAACCACAAAACAATTAATCTCCGCATTAGGCTACTCACTAGCCCCCCGAGTGTGGAGGGATTGGCCTTAGTTATTTTTGAAGAAGTTAATCCAGAACCTATCGAGAGGCAGGGCGACCCTACTGCACCCTCTGATGAGAGCGTCATCAGAATTCTGGAACTTGAACAGGAACTCAGTGCCTCTCGCGATTACCTCATGACTACAGTGGAGGAGCTTGAGACCACAAATGAAGAACTTAAGTCCACTAATGAGGAGA
>CAIYMF010000220.1 GCA_903927265.1 uncultured bacterium
ATCGAACGCCTGGTGAGCATCGTCGCTGCAAATTAAGCGTCAACTGCACAACCGTTCGTGCCACACGACAGCGCTCACGTCGGTCAAACTGGCCACCTGATCGACGGTCACGCGTAACTTCTGCGCGTCAGTGATCGCGACTTCATACGTCGGCCTCAACCACGGTTCTAACGCCGTACCATGCGAACGTTGAACTGCAGAAACAAGATCAGTGAGCAATGCGCGCTGCTCGGCGTACTGAGCGCCGGCGCCGTCGCGGAACATCACGTGCCGCGCAGTGACGGCCTTGAGAATCGCCACTTCCGAGCGGGCATCGTCAGGAACGATGAGATTAGCCGCGTAACGCGTGAGGGGCGACTGTGGAAACTCGGCGAGCGTCGCCATTTCGGCAGCCGAACAGAACCGCCCGATCAATCGTGACGTGAGGTCTTTGAGCGCGACGAGGTCGGAATGCGAGCCACTGAACGATGCAGGAAGCCATGGGAGTGCGGCAATGCGCAGAGCCGCTTCACGCAATCGATCGGGGTGCAGATCGGGAGCATAAGTGGTGTGTGCGAGCACCACGAGCGACTCAACTTCCGTGGGCGCGTGAAATGACCGCAGGTCAAAGTGACCACCCACCACCGCATCTTCAAGATCGTGCACCGAATAGGCCACGTCGTCGGCCCAGTCCATCACCTGCGACTCGATGCACGTGCGCGTTCCGATCGACCCGCGCCGCAGCCACTCGAAGACGGGGAGGTCATCTTCGTAGACCCCGAACTTGCGCGTTCCGGAATGGCGCGGCCACGGGTATTTGCATGAGGCGTCGAGGGCTGCGCGGGTGAGATTAAGCCCCACACTGCGCCCCGCGGAATCAACCACCTTGGCCTCGAGCCGAGTGAGAACGCGCAACGTCTGCGCGTTGCCCTCGAATCCGCCGATGTCAGCACAGATTCCGTCGAGTGCCTCTTCTCCGTTATGACCAAACGGAGGGTGCCCGAGGTCGTGCGCGAGACCGGCGACGTCGACGAGATCGGGGTCGCAGCCCAGCGCGGTTCCGAGTTCACGCCCGATCTGGGCAACCTCGAGCGTGTGAGTGAGGCGGGTTCGCGGGAAATCCAGTTCGCCTGCCACCAGCACCTGGGTCTTGGCCGCCAGACGACGCAGGCCCGCTGAATGAAGTACCCGCGCTCGATCACGCGCAAAGGCCGTGCGCGATGCCGACTTAAGGTCCTCGGACACCCAGCGCTCTTCATCGCTCGGGGAATAGCCGTGAATCACGCTCCTGACGGTATCCGTTCCTCACCCGATCGGCGCACAGTATTCGTTCGATAGTCGGACACTTGCTGTGAATCACGAAAAGGCCACCTCAAGAGACGGTGATCAATGCTGGTGGTTTGCTGGAAACAGGGTGTATCGACTTGATTACCCAGTGCCACGCGTCGAAACTGTGGAAGACCGAGAGCGGAACCAATCCGCGCAACACGAACCCTGGAGGGTCCGATGCGTACCACCACTCGACGCACCACCACTGTCGTCGCCACCGCGGCGCTTGCTGCCCTACTCGCCGTGCCCATGTCCGGCGTCGCATTTGCCAAGGGTCACAACGATGATCCGTTCAAGGACGTCCCCAAGACTCACGTCAACGAAGGCCCCCACGGCTGGCACGGCACCCACAACCCCGCCACCAAGGCTGCGCGCGACGCCCTCAAGGCAGCGGTTCGCACCGCTAACGAGAACTTCCGCACCGCTGTAGGCGCTGCTCGCACCGCCTTTACCAATGACGTTGACGTCGCGGC
>CAIYMF010000221.1 GCA_903927265.1 uncultured bacterium
CCGGTGGCCTTGATCATGCTTCCTTGCAAGGTAGTGATGATGCCGTCGTAGTCAATCGCCTCGGCCACTGCCTTGCGCACGTTGACATCGGCGAGCGGACCGGACGCCGTATTGAGCATGGCGAGCATGTTCTGAAATGACGGAGACTCTTCCGTGGTGACGTTCTTCTGACCCTTCAGGCTTGCGTACAACGCCGAAGAGACGCTTGGCATGAATGAACCCTGACCACTTTGGAGCATCTGCACCGCGGTGGTCTCTTGCGGAACTACCTTGAAGGTGACCGTCTGGTAATGCACTCCGGTCCAACCTCCCCAGTAGTCCTTGTTCACCTTCAAGGTCAGTTCGTTTTCGGTCCCCTTCTTCCACGTGTCAACAATGTAGGCGCCGGTGCCCGCGGCATGTCCAGACTCGAACCACTTCGCGAGGTCACCGGTGGCTGCCTTGGTGTCATAAATGAATGCGGCGTATGCGGATGAGGAAATCAAATCGAGAGGGGCGGCGTACTTCAGGTCGAAAACTAGGGTCGTGGCGTCCTTCGCAGTGATGGTTTTGACCGGATCCCAGATGTAGGCGCCACCGCCCGCAAGTTCGATGGTCCGATCGAGGGCGGCCTTGGCAGCTGCAGCGTCCATCGGGTTGCCGGTAGTGAATTTCACGTTGTCGCGCAGTGTGAATGTCCACGTGAGGCCGTCGGCCGAGGCCGCCCATTTGGTGGCAAGCAGAGGTTCGACCTTGTTCGTCTTGGGATCGCTTCGGGTGAGTTGCTCGTAGAGATTGTTTGTAGCGATTCCCTCATTGGAGTAGCTCGTGGCTGGGTCCCACGACGTCATGACGTCCAGATTGTTGATGTAGGTGAATGCGGCGTTGGTCGGCGCCGTCACCGGCACTGGGTCCGGCGCCTTTCCGGAGCAGGCTGCCAGCACTGAGGCGGCTGCGGCAATGGCCACCAGTCGAGGGATTGTGATCATGTTGGACTCCTCCTAAAGTCGACCGAGTGGGCCGACAGCCTTCACTGTGATGCGAGCAACGGGGTGGGTCAGATAGGCGAGCGGGATCTCGTCGATCTCAACGATCTCGATTTTTTCTGAATCTGCGCCAGCCTCGATGGCTCGTGCACGAGCCTGCGCGCACGCCGCTTCGATAACCTCGGCGCGTCCTGGCGCCAGTGAAACCACTTCATCCCAGCGTCCCGAAACTTGAGCAATCGCAGCACCAATAGCGTTTGCCACATCGTAATGTTCCGGGCGAAGAACCTGTGATACGCCAGGAATCGAATCGGCGATCAACACTGAGCCGCCGCCGACGACGATCAGCGGAACGTCCCCTTTTCCGAGCTTCATGCGGTCGACTGCATCGGCGATCATTGAATCAGCGACGTCGAGAGCCGAGGCGAGGACCTCATGGTGCTCGTCGGGCACGGGAACCGTTCCGATGAGGGCGCGCCCGCCCTGTACCGCCGCGTCAGTAACTGTGGGGGTGATCCCCCCGAAGCACAGCCCTTCTTCCGGAAGTCGGTAGCCGACGCTGTCGGGCCCGAGATCAACGCCAACTTCGGTCTGGCGCACGACGGTGCCGCCGCCCAGCGCGATCGCCAGAATGTCGGGCATTCTGAAGTTGGTGTTCACGCCGCCGATATTGACGGCCGCGGTGGACTCGCGCGGAAACCCATTGACCAGCATGCCAAAGTCGGTGGAGGTGCCGCCGACGTCGGCGACCAGTGCCTCGTTGAGCCCGGTCAGGAAGGCGGCACCCCTAATCGAGTTGGCCGGGCCAGATCCGATGGTGAGAATCGGGAATCGCACCGCGTAGTCGAGTGCCATGAGCGTGCCGTCGTTTTGCGCGTACAACACGCTGGCGTCGATTCCGTATTCATGCAGCGACGTGGTGAGAGCGGTAGCTACCTCGCGAGCAACCTCGGTGAGTGCGGCATTGAGCACCGTCGCGTTCTCTCGAGCGAGAAGGCCAAGTGAACCGATTTCATGTGAGAGCGACACGATGATGTCGGCACCGAGAACCTCGCGCGCGATGTCTGCGGCAGCGAGTTCGTGGACGGCGAACATGGGCGAGAAGACGGCTGAGATGGCGACGGCTTCGACCTTGCCCTTCACAGAGGTGAAGAACGCGCGAGTTGCCTCGGCGTCGAACGGCACTATCTCGCGTCCGTCGTACTCATAGCCGCCAGCAACAATTGTGTAATGGTCACCGATGGCTGCGACGAGATCAACGGGCCAGCCAAACAGCGGCCGGACCGCAACGGAGGAGGGTGCACCAACCCGAAGCACCGCTACCGAGTGCAACCGGCGGCGCTCAAGCACCGCGTTGGTCGCGTGAGTTGTGCCGAGCATGACGTGGCTGATTCGCCCTTTGTCGATTCCGGGCTGGCCTATGACGGCCGCAATTGCCGCACGAACACCCGATGTCACATCAAGTGAGGTTGGCTGTTTCGTTTTGGCGATCACGGTGTTGGCGCGATCTAAAATGACGGCGTCGGTGTGGGTTCCACCGACGTCGATGCCAAGTCGCAGATCAAGCCCGGACGACACGACTCACCTCCATCGGGGCGTAGTCGAAGTCGTATCCGAAGGCACGTGGACCTGCGATTTCGATTCCTCGGGGTGTTCGCCAGATGGGCGCGCAAGGGAAGGCGAGGATGGCGACCCGTTGGCCGTAGCGCACTACTTCCGTGGCAACCGCATCTGCGCTATGGCTGTCCACCAAGGTGATCAGGTC
>CAIYMF010000222.1 GCA_903927265.1 uncultured bacterium
CTCACCAACAAGCTGATAGGCCGCGGGCCCATCCCTGACCGAAAAACTTTCCAGCCCCCCAGATGCCAAGGGAGCTCATATCCGGTATTAGCACCTCTTTCGAAGCGTTATCCCAAAGTCAGGGGCAGGTTGCCCACGTGTTACTCACCCGTTCGCCACTGATCCCCAAGGCAAGCCCTGGTTCACCGTTCGACTTGCATGTGTTAAGCACGCCGCCAGCGTTCGTCCTGAGCCAGGATCAAACTCTCCGTTAAGGATTGTTTGTTCTGGCAAGACAAGCTAGCTCGAAGCTATCTGTCTGCCTCAAAGAAATCCGTCAATGGATCGGCGAACCGATCCGTCTATGACGGGGTTTTTGGCATTGACATTTGGCACACTGTTGAGTTCTCAAGTTACGGGCGCGCATCAAATAAGACCCTTTCGGGTCCGCTTTAAGGCGACCTTCCTAACTTACCTGCCTCAGGCTCTCGGGTCAAACCCGAGGGCCTTTCGGCGTGGCGCCCAGAGTGAGTGCTACCTCGGAACTTAACGTTCCAGTGGAGCCACCCGGAACCTCCGGAGAGATCCAGCGCCGAAGATGAACTCTACTCGTCGATCACCCAGAGTCCAAATCGGGGGTCTGGCGGGCTCATTCAGCAAGCGCTATGCGGATACCCGCAAAGGACCGACGGCCTCGACGCAGCACGAGCCATTGCCCAAAAAGCAACTGCTGCAACGGAATCGGGGCGTCGGCGGACTCGGCAGCGACTCGCTCGTTGTTAATCGAGACTCCACCCTCTGCGACCGTGCGGCGGGCTGCCCCCTTGCTGGCGCACAGACCTGCGCGGACCAGCAGTTCGCTGACGGGCGGGAGGTTGCCGTCAACCACCTCGCTCGGCTCCACGACTCCGACACCCGCCTCGGTCAAGGCCGCAGCCAGAGTGGCCTCAGGCAAATCAGAGAGGTCTCCCCTACCGAACAGTGCTGCAGCAGCTGCTTCGGCCGCACGGGCCTCGTCAGCGCCGTGCACGAGGGTGGTGAGCTCGTCGGCCAGCGCGCGCTGGGCTGCTCGTTTGGCTGGCTCGTCACGGCTGGCCTGTTCAAGGGCCAGCATTTCTTCAATCGTGCTGAATGAAAAGGTGCGCAACAGCGTCGGAACGTCGCGATCGTCGGCATTGAGCCAGAACTGATGGAACGCATAGGGAGACGTGAGCGCCGCGTCGAGCCAAATCGTGCCGCTTTCGGTCTTTCCGAACTTGGTGCCATCGGCCTTGGTGATCAGAGGCGTGGTGAGCGCATGAACGTGTGCGCCCTCAGCACGACGCACAAGGTCGACGCCCGCAGTGATGTTGCCCCACTGGTCGGAACCGCCAGTCTGCAGGGTGCAGCCGTAGCGTCGGTACAACTCGAGATAGTCGAACGACTGCAGGAGTGCGTACGAGAACTCGGTGAACGAAATCCCTGGTCCAGCAAGCCGTGCCGCCACCGCCTCACGGTCAAGCATGCGGTTGACGCTGAAGTGCTTGCCGATATCGCGGAGAAACTCGATAGCGGTCACCGGTGCGGTCCAGTCAAGGTTGTTGACGACGATGGCGGCATTGGGGCCGTCGAATTCGTAGAAGCGCTCGACCTGCTCTCTGATACGCAGCACCCACTCCGAAACGGTGTCGGCATCGTTGAGGGTGCGCTCGCCAGTCATCTTCGGATCACCGATCAGGCCGGTGGCTCCACCGACCAGTGCAAGTGGACGATGCCCATGCTGCTGGAAGCGCCGCACGGTCAGAATCTGAGACAGGTTACCCAGGTGCAAACTCGGGGCTGTGGGGTCGAAGCCGCAGTAGAGCGTGACCGGTGCCGCTGAGAGGTCACGCGCGAGCGCGTCGAGGTCGGTTGACTGGGCAAGCAGGTTGCGTGCCTGTAGTTCATCCAGAATGGCGCTCATGACCGCCATCTTTCCTCACTCAGCCCAGTTGCGGCCACGGGGACGCGCAGAGATCAGACGTATCGCGCAGGAACGTGCCATCGAGAGGTCATGTGTTCATGTACTTGCTGTGGGGAAAGAGACCCGTGGCCGTTGAATTCGAGTCTGCCGGCCCCCGGGTAGTTGGTGAGTTCTGCGAGCAGAGGTCCGCGATCGCTGAGCAACCAATCCACCCTCAGACTGTCGGTTTCGGCCGACAATCGGCGTGAGGCGTCAATGACCGCATCCCAGACGTCGTCATCAAGTCCGGCGGCATTGCGCGCTTGCTCTGACTCGTCATCCATGAAGCGACGTAAGCCGACTTCGTCGAAGGTGTCGGCACGACCGACGACAAGGTACTGCGCCACCTCGCCATCGAAGCAGTGCATCCAGAGTTCATTGGGCAGACCCGGGCCACTCCCCCGAATCAACTCCTCCACCAAGATCTGCGGACGAATACCGGTGTAGGCCCACTCCGGCGATTGCGTGTCGCAGTATCCGTATCTGAGTCCGAGCCAGTACTCGAGCAGCGCGCCAATCTGCTCGGGCGTCACACTGTCGGGGTGCACCACGAAGCGCGTCCAGCCGGGCTTGGATTTGGGATCGGGTAGATCGGTGCGTGGGTCGGCGTGCTGAGCGACGATGACCGCACCACTCGAACCGTGATTCACCTTGAAGACCGCTTCTTTCGGTAATGTCTCCCACGGAATCTGCGAAGCACGGTCGGCGACGGCGTAAGCCTGCTTAATCCACCGTTCCCCCACACGTTCCCTCACATAATCGCGAACGGTCACTTTGTCGGCCATGGTGGTCAGAATCGGCCGTCGATCGCGCGACAGTTTGTACATCATTTTTTGGCGGTACGTCACAGGATTGCGCGACAACAGACGCCGCGAAAGATCCGACGCGAATCGCGGGCGATCACCATCGGCTACCAACCACAGGTAGTACGCAGCGCGCCTCACCGGTGCCGGCCACTGCCCGGCGCTGCGGCGCAATCCCCACAGCCAACGTGGTGCGAGTCGGCCGGCGAGAGTTGTCGTCATGGGCTGCGTTGGTGCCTCTGAGTGTGAGGTGTCACTCGGGCCCCTGCCGGACTGCATGGGCGTGATTCTGACAGAGAATCACCGGAGGCGGGGAGCGCACTTCCTACCCCGCACACTTCGGCAGCGACTGGACCGCCGACACCCGCCGCAACACGACAGTCGACTAACGGCCGTGGCGTGTACCCCCGCTTCTCTGGTCAGAAGGTGCCCGTCACGGGATTCGAATGACCAAAGATGACCACTAGTCGTGACGTGACGTGGTCGGGAATGACCCACTGGCCCAGTTCTGGACCGAGACCGCGAGATCAGCGCGGGCGGCGGCAAGTTGTTCACGGACCCGCACAGGTGCTGTTCCTCCATAGGTGGCGCGTGATGCGAGCGAACCCTCAACCGTGAGCACGTCCCGAACGTCGGGTGTGAGGTGATCGGAGATGTTCGCGAACTCCTCATCGCTCAGGTCTGCGAGGTCGATCCCGCGCACCTCTGCCGCACGAACACAGGCACCTGCTGCCTCATGTGCGTCGCGGAATGGCACTCCGTTACGCACCAACCACTCAGCAATATCAGTGGCAAGCGCGAAACCTTCGGGAGCTGACGCCGTGATGCGCTCGACGTCGAAAGTCAGGGTTGAGTACATACCAGTGACGGCAGGAATGAGTACAAGCAACTGATCGACAGTGTCGAACACGGGCTCCTTGTCTTCTTGCAGATCACGGTTGTATGCGAACGGAAGCGACTTCAACGTGGCGAGAAGCCCCGTGAGGTTGCCAATCAGACGACCGCTCTTTCCCCGCGCCAGTTCGGCAACGTCAGGGTTCTTCTTCTGCGGCATGATCGATGAACCCGTTGACCATGCATCATCAAGACGTGCCCAGGAGAACTCGCGTGAGGTCCAGAGCACGACCTCTTCACCAATGCGTGAGAGGTGCACACCAAGCATCGCTGCAACGAAAAGGAACTCCGCAACCCAATCGCGATCACTTACCGCATCAATAGAGTTGGGCAGCGCGCCCGTGAACCCGAGTTCAAGCGCTACAGCCTGCGGGTCGAGATCAAGGCTCGATCCAGCGAGTGCCCCTGCACCCAGTGGCGACCACGCGGTGCGCGCATCCCAATCCTTGAGCCGATCGAGATCTCGAGCCAAAGCGTGCACATGCTTGGCAATTTCGTGGCCGAGTGATACCGGCTGAGCATGCTGCAAGTGTGTGAAACCGGGTGCCGCAACATCGACATGCGCTTCGGCCTGCGTCAGAAGGGCGTCCTGAAGTGCCACCACGTCACGAGCAATCAATCGCGCCTGATCACGCAAATACATTCGAAAATCCGTGGCGACCTGATCGTTTCGACTGCGTCCGGCGCGCAGCCGACCACCTAGCTCAGGTCCCAACTTCTCGAGCAGACCGCGTTCAATGGCCGTGTGAACGTCTTCGTCATCGAGGGCGGGCACGAAATCACCGCTCGCGACCTCGACGCTCAACACATCGATCGCAGCGCGTACTCGATCAGCATCGACAGGTGACAGCAAACCGGCGCGTTCGAGTACTCCAGCGTGCGCGCGACTCTGCGCAAGGTCGTACGGAGCCAGCACCCAGTCGAAGTGCACCGAACGACTCAGTGCCGCCATGGCGGTATCGGGCCCCGATGCAAACCGCCCACCCCACAATCGGGTGGGTTCGCCGGTCGCGTCAGCCGACGGGTTGTCAGCCACGACCCTTGCCCAGATCACGACGTGAGGCGATCTTGCTGGGCAATCCCCAGATGTCGACGAAACCCTTAGCCAGTGTCTGATCAAAGGTGTCACCGGTGTCGTAGGTCGCGAGGTTGAAGTCGTACAAGGATTCGTCGCTGCGACGTCCAGAGACGACAGCACGGCCACCATGCAGGGTCATCCGAACGTCACCCGTGACCGATGAGTTCAGATCGTCAATGAAGCCGTCGAGAGCGCGCTTGAGCGGACTGAACCACAGACCGTCGTAGACAAGCTCACTCCACCGCTGCGAGACGCCACGACCGAATCGCGCAAGGTCTCGTTCAACAGTGACGTTTGCCAACTCTTCACGAGCAGTCATCAAGGCGATGGCTCCGGGGGCTTCATAAATCTCACGACTCTTGATTCCCACGAGTCGGTCTTCGACCAAGTCGATACGCCCCACACCCTGGCCGCCAGCGCGACGGTTCATTTCCTGAATGGCCTCGAGCATTGAGACGGGACGCCCATCAATAGCAACGGGTACACCAGCGTTGAAGGAGATCACGACCTCGTCAGGCTCGCGCGCCACGGACGGGTCTGAGGTGTACGAGTACACGTCCTCGATGGGACCGTTCCAGATGTCTTCAAGGAATCCGGTCTCAACCGCGCGGCCCCACACATTCTGATCGATTGAATAGGGCGACTTCTTCGTGGTCTCGATGGGGAGCGAGTTGCGCTCGGCAAACTCAATCGCCTTGTCACGAGTCATCGCGTAGTCGCGCACAGGTGCGATGCACGTGAGGTCGGGGGCAAGATTGGAGATGCCGACCTCGAAGCGCACCTGATCGTTTCCCTTACCGGTGCAGCCGTGAGCAACGATGGTCGCGTTGTGCTTGCGAGCGGCCGCGACGAGGTGCTTGACGATGACTGGGCGCGAGAGTGCCGAGACCAACGGGTACCGATCCATGTACAGCGAATTCGCCTTGAGCGCCGGTAAGCAGTACTCATCGGCAAACTCATTTCGATTATCGGCCACTTCGGCTTCGACCGCACCGCACGCAATTGCGCGTTCGCGGATCACGTTCATGTCCTCACCACCCTGCCCGACATCCATGGCCACAGCGATGACCTCGGCTCCGGTCTCTTCAGCAATCCAGCCGATGGCAACGGAGGTGTCGAGTCCACCTGAGTAGGCAAGTACGACGCGGTCGGTCACTTTAGTTCTCCCTGTGTCGGTGCGGTGATGGTTAAGGTTGCGGGACGTGCGGTTGAGTCGTTCATCGGGTGGCACGTCGCCTGCGCGCAAGTCTAAGAAGCGCCGCGGCCGTGACCGCACCACCAGCAGGATGACGAGTTACCAGCATGACGGTGTCATCGCCAGCAATCGTACCGAGGACGTCGTCAAGTCGCGCGTGGTCGATGGCCGAGGCGAGGTACTGCGCGGCACCAGGCGGCGTACGAAGTACCACAATGTTGGCCGAGTAGTCGGCACTGGCCAGAAGTTCACCCAAGGCGCGAGCCAGCCTGGCAGCGCTGTCAGTCTCGGCATCAGGAACAGTGCCGCCTTCCGCGGGAACGCTGTACACCGACCCCTGTGCCGACTCGACCTTGACTGCGCCAATCTCGTCAAGATCGCGCGAGAGCGTGGCTTGGGTCACGCCAAGGCCCTCAACCTCAAGCTTGCAACGCAGTTCATCTTGGGTGTGCACCGCACTGCCTTCGAGAATTTCGATAATGCGACGGTGTCGCGCAGTCTTGGTACGAGCAACACTCATGACGTCGCTCCCCACACAGAGTTGAGGATCACGTGCCAACGGTCGAGCAACATGGCAACATCGTCGTCGGTGATGACCAGCGGCGGAACAATGCGAATCACGTCAGTTCCAATGGCGTTCACCAGAACTCCATGCTGACGAGCGGATGCTTCCACTTCACGAGCCAACGGTTGGCGCAACACAATCCCGAGCATGAGCCCGCGCCCACGAACATGAGCAACCAGCGAATGCTCCGCAAGTTTCACACGGAGGTACTCCCCCAGCGCCGCTGCCCGAGCAACGAGACCTTGCTGGTCAATCGTGTCGAGCACCGCAAGCGCCGCCGCACACGCGACCGGATTTCCGCCGAAAGTCGAACCGTGAGTACCTGGCGTTAGCAATGCGGCGGCGGATCCAAAAGCCACCATCGCTCCGATGGGGAGTCCGCCACCTAACCCCTTGGCCAGAGTGACCACATCGGGCGCCACGCCGGCCTGCTGAAACGCGAACCAACTGCCGGTGCGGCCGACACCCGTTTGCACCTCATCAAGAATGAACAGTGCCCCGCTGGCGTGGGCAATCGCTTCGGCTTCTGCGAGGTAACCGTCGGGAGCAGGCAGCACACCCCCTTCGCCCTGCACGGGCTCAAGAATGATGGCCGCAGTATCGGTCGTGACCGCCTCGACAAGTGCGGGTATATCGCCGTACTCAACGAACGTGACATCACCAGGAAGGGGGCGGAAAGGATCCTGTTTCGCCGGCTGACCCGTGAGCGCCAGCGCCCCCATGGTGCGTCCGTGAAATGAATTAGTCACCGCAACGACCTGCGTTCGGCCCACGAGTCGACTCAACTTGAAGGCTGCCTCATTTGCCTCAGCGCCCGAATTGCAGAAGAACACCCGTCCTCCGCGCGCACCTTCAGGGTCAAGAAGTGCAAGCAAACGCTCTGCCAACAGCACTCCCGGCCCATGAATCGCCAGATTGCTGGTGTGTCCGAGAGTTGCAACTTGGCGAGACACCGCGTCAACGACAGCCGGGTGAGCGTGACCCAACGAGTTCACGGCGATGCCAGCAACGAGGTCGAGATACTCGATGCCCTCGACATCCCACACCCTGGCACCCTCGCCTCGCACCAGAGTGAGCGTGGGAGTGCCGTAGTTGTTGGCCATCGACTCCGACCAACGCTTCTGCCACATCTCGCTGTCGGTCACTGCCCACCGTCCGGAAGCACCATCGTTCCGACACCGCGGTCGGTGAAGACCTCAAGCAGCACCGAATGTGGCACCCGCCCGTCGATGACGTGAGCGCGTTCCACTCCGCCCTCGACGGCACGCAGGCAGGCTTCCATCTTGGGCACCATGCCACTTTCGAGGCTCGGTAGAAGTGCGCGCAGTTCAGTCGCCTCAATGGTGGCAATGACTTCTTCGCTGGTCGGCCAGTCGCGGTAGAGCCCCGCAACGTCGGTGAGCATGACCATCTTGCGTGCACCGACAGCAACGGCCAGCGCACCTGCCGCCGTGTCAGCATTGATGTTGTAGACCTGCCCGTCGATTCCCACACCGATACTTGACACCACTGGAATGAGGTCGCGGTCGAGCATGTGCAACACCAGGTCGGGTCTCACCTGAGTGACGTCGCCCACGAGCCCCAAGTCAACTTCGACACCGTCAATCACCGTGCCGCGGCGTTCGGCTGTAAAGAGCTGCGCATCTTCACCGGAGATTCCGACGGCCCATGGTCCGTGAGCGTTCAACAGTCCCACGATTTCGCGCTGCACCTGACCGGTGAGGACCATGCGCACGATGTCCATCGCTTCAGGCGTCGTCACGCGTAACCCACCCCGAAATTCACTCGCAACACCGAGCCGATCGAGCATGGAGGAAATCTGCGGGCCGCCACCGTGAACGACCACAGGACGTAACCCGACGTGACGCAGGAACACCACATCGGCAGCGAAGTCCGCTGACAACGAGGGATCGACCATGGCGTTTCCGCCGTACTTGAGCACGACGGTGGATCCGCGGAAGCGTTCGAGCCACGGAAGCGCTTCGGCCAAAACCTCTGCCTTAGCCGCAGCACCTTCAGGCGAGTTGTCGCTCATGTTGAGTACGCCGAATTCTCATGGACGTACGCGGCTGTGAGGTCGTTAGTGAGCAGCGACGCTTCGTAGTCGCCTGCGCCCAGATCGATGACAACTTCAACGGCGCGGCCACTCATATCGACCAAGTCGCGCGAGTCTCCTACCGATCCGTTGCGACACACCCACACTCCGTTGATCGCGACGTCGATTTCGTCAGGTTCGTAGGCGGCCACAGTCGTTCCAAGCGCTGCCAATACCCGCCCCCAGTTGGGGTCTTCTCCGGTGATCGCACACTTAAAGAGGTTGCTGCGCGACACGGCACGCGCCACAGTCACGGCGTCGTCGATCGATGCGGCCGAGGTCACACTGATGGTGATGTCCTTACTCGACCCTTCGGCGTCGGACATCAGTTGATGTGCCAAGTCACGACATACGTCGAGGACTAGTCTCGCAAGCACTGGCAAGGGAGGCGTGATTCCCGAGGCGCCACTCGCCATCAGAATCACTGTGTCGTTGGTCGACATGCAGCCGTCGGAGTCAAGTAGATCGAAACTGGCGTGCGTCGCCGATCGGAGCGCCTCGTCGAGGTCACTCGACGTTGCCTCAGCGTCAGTGGTGAGAACAACCAGCATCGTGGCAAGACCAGGTGCCAGCATCCCAGCGCCCTTCGCCATTCCGCCCACGGTGATGCCGTGCGCAGACAACACTGCGGTCTTCGGAACGCTGTCGGTAGTCATGATGGCGCGCGCTGCATCATCTCCACCGGTTGCAGAAAGAGCCGCGTGCGCGACGTCGATTCCACCGAGGAGACGTGCCATCGGCAGACGCTCGCCAATCAACCCCGTGCTGCACACCAACACCTCGATGGGTCCAACACCAACGATCTTCGCCACATGCTCAGCCGTGTGATGCGTGTCCGCGAATCCCTCTGGGCCAGTGCAGGCGTTCGCTCCACCCGAGTTCAGTACCACAGCGCGCGCCTGCCCGGTGGCGATGCATTGCTGCGACCACATGACCGGCGCTGCCTTGATGCGATTAGACGTGAAGACGGCCGCGGCAGTCGCGCTCGGTCCCTCATTCACCACGAGTGCCACATCGGGTGCCCCAGACGACTTCAGCCCGGCAGCGACTCCTGACGCCCGGAATCCGGCTGCTGCGGTGACGCTCATGGCGCGACTCCCCCGATTGGCAGACCAGTCGACTCTGGCAAACCGAGCACGAGATTCGCGTTCTGCACCGCCTGCCCCGCTGCACCCTTGACCAAATTGTCGAGTGCGACCACGACGATCACTCGGCCGGCATGAGAGTCGAGGGCGACCTGCACGTGAGCACTATTAGATCCGAGAGTGTCAGCGGTGCGTGGCCACATTCCTTCAGGCAAGAGTTGAACGAACGCCTCGCCGGCGTAGGCCGCATGCATCGCCGCGCGCACGTCGTCAGCAGAAACGCCGCCCTGCACGCGAGCAGTGCAGGTGGCCAGGATTCCACGAGGCATCGGCGCCAGCATCGGCGTGAAACTCAGTGAGACTGTTTCGCCGCAGACCGACGCCAGGGACTGTTCCATCTCCGGCGTGTGCTGGTGCACTCCCCCGGTCTTGTATGTCGTCATGCTGTTCATGACTTCACTCCCCAACAGCGACTCACTGGCCTTGCGGCCGGCCCCCGATGTGCCACTTGCGGCCACTACCACGATGTCACCGGGCTCGGCCAGGCCGGCGTTGAGAAGCGGTGCCAGTCCAAGTGCCACCGAGGTGGCGTAGCAGCCGGGGTTGGCGATGCGGTGGCTCGCAGTGATCGCGGCGCGACGATCAGGCAACTCAGGAAGTCCGTATTCCCAGGTACCGGCGTGACTGCCGCCGTAGTACTGAGTCCATGCGGCACCGCTGGTAAGTCGGAAATCGGCGCCCAGGTCGACCACCGGAAGGGCGGCCGGAAGGTGAGCCACGATGCTGGCACTTTCGCCGTGCGGAAGTGCAGTGAAGACGAGGTCCGCCTCACCGAGTGACTCGGCCGTTGTCGATGCGAATACGCCATCAACAACACCGATCAATTGAGGATGCACTGACGTGATCGAGACGCCTGCATTGGAAGCCGCTGTCACCGTTCCGAGCGTGAGTTCGGGGTGAGTTGCGATGAGCCGCAGCAATTCACCACCGGCGTAGCCTGAGGCGCCGGCAACTGCCACCGTGAATCCCATGAGATAAGTATACGCATATACGCATATTTATCTCAGTACGGCCCCCACCCGGCGTGCTGCCTCGGAAACGGCGCCTTCGCGTGCCGCCGCAAGTTCCTCGGCAGAGAGCGTGCGATCGGGAGCGCGCAGCCGCAGGGTGAACGCCAACGAACGCTTCCCCTCGCCCACCTGAGGCCCCTCATAGACGTCGAAGAGGCGCACCGACTCAACGAGGTCACCTGCGCCATCGCGAAGTGCCTGTGCCACCTCGCTGGCCGACACAACGGCATCGACCACGAGGGCGAGGTCTTCCTTCGCCAAGGGCTGAGTTCCGACGGCAGGCGCTGGCACTACCCGAAAGGCTTCAGCAAGCAACGCGTCAAGATCGATTTCCGCGGCTGCCGACCTGGGTGGGAGCCCCGCACTTTCGCAGGCGCGGGGGTGCAGTTCGCCCGCATGACCAACGACGACGCCATCAAGCACGAGTTCGGCGCACCGACCAGGGTGCCACGGCATCGGCGCAGAGCCCGCGCGAACCTCAAGGACGCGGTTGACGGCTCGCGCCGCAGACTGCATCGCTTCAATGGCATCGGCCCACGATGCGGCCGTGGCACTTCCCCACCAACCCTGACGGTCGCGATTTCCGCAGAGGAGTACCGCCACGTGCCGACTCTCGTCGGGCAAGAGGGAGACGAGGGCTTTCAGGTCTGCTTCGGAGGGACGCCCCGTTACCGGCGGGCGCGGCGGGTCCTCGATACCCCGAGGCAACTGTCCGGGCTTGAGTGCGATGACCGCACCAATTTCGAACAGCGCCAAGTCGTTGCTGCCACGACCCACATTGCGTCGGGCGGCAGCAACCAAACCTGGCAGCAACGTGCTGCGCATTCCCGGCTGCTCATCAGACAACGGATTGGCCAGCAGTAGCAGTTCGCGGCGCACGTCGTCGGAGGGCAGCCCCAGGGCATCGAGTTCAGCCTGTCCGACGAACGGATACGACAACACTTCAGTGAAGCCCGCACCCGCGAGGGCACGACCCACCCGGGTGCGGTCTCGCTGAGCATCAGTAAGTCCGAATCCGGCGGGGGCGACCGGGAGCTCGGAAGGAATGGCGTCGTAGCCGATGAGTCGTAGCACTTCTTCAACGAGATCAGCAGGGTCAGTGAGGTCAGGTCGCCACGTGGGTGGAGTCACAGCGAGCAGGTCAGTCGAGCCGTCGACGACACAACCTACTGATCGGAGGTGCGCGACCACGGTCTCAGAAGCAACCGGAAGCCCGCCGGTGCGCCCAGGCAGGTCTACGGGCAATGCGATGGCTACCGACTCATGTGCTGCTTCGACGGCAGTCATGCCGAGGTACCGACCGCCACCGAGTTGTAGCAGTAGTGCCGTCGCACGAGCCGACGCGTACGGAGCCAGCACTCGGTCGACTCCACGTTCGTAGCGGCGAGACGCCTCACTCGAGGACTTGTGGCGCCGACACACGCGCGCGATCTTCGTTGACTCAAAGTGAGCGGCTTCCAACGCGATGGCCGTGGACTCATCATCGATCTCACTGGTGAGACCGCCCATGACGCCGGCCAGACCGATAGCACCGGTGTCGTCAGAGATGACCAAATCGTCGGTGCTCAGAGTGCGCGCGACGTGATCGAGAGTTTCTAGAATTTCGCCTGCCACCGCGGGGCGAGGGCGTACGGGGCCGCGGAGTTTGCCGAGATCAAATGCGTGCAGTGGTTGGCCAGTCTCAAGCATCACATAGTTGGTGATGTCGACTGCAAGAGACACTGAGCGCATTCCGGCAGCAACAAGCCTGCTGCTCATCCACAGTGGTGTCGGTGCGTGCGGATCGAAATCGACGATGGTCCGCAGGGTGAATAGGTCGCACGCATCGAGATCGTCAGAACCGCACGGGTGCGGCTCGCTACCTGCCTCGGGCGCGGGCAATTCGACAAGCTCAAGACCAGGATCGCGGAACGTCACACCGAACGCCGTCGCGGCCTCGCGTGCGATGCCACGAATCGACAGGGCATAGCCGCGATCGGGCGTCACGGCAATATCGAGAACCTCGTCACCAATTCCGAGCAACGGCTTGGCATCGGATCCGACCGCCGCGGAATTCGGCGGCAAGACGATGATGCCATCGTGCTCATCACCGAGACCGAGCTCACGCGCCGAGCAGATCATTCCGTCGGATACGTGACCGTATGTCTCGCGTGAAGCGATGCGGAAATCACCGGGCAGCACGGTTCCGGGGAGCGCGATGGCAACCAAGTCACCCTCAACGAAATTGCGCGCACCGCAAATAATTCCGCGAAGGCCCAGCGTATCGGGATGCCCGTGTTCGGCGCCGACCTCAACCTGACACCAGCGGATGGGCTTCTTGAATTCGGTGAGTTCTTCGATGCTGCGAACGAAGCCGACGACCACGGGGCCGGTTACCTCGGCACCCATCACTTCAACCGACTCCACCTCCAGACCAGCGCGCACGAGTGCGGCGGCGAGGGACTCGCCATCGACATCGGCAGGAAGATCGGCGTACTCACGAACCCACGACACAGGTGCGCGCATCAGAGATCCACTCCGAATGCCGAGGTGAAGCGCACGTCGCCTTCAACCATGTCGCGCATGTCGGTGACGTCATGACGGAACATCAAGGTGCGCTCAATTCCCATACCAAAGGCGAATCCTGAGTAACGCTCGGTGTCGATGCCGCAGGCACGCAGCACTCGCGGATTGACCATTCCACAACCGCCCCATTCAATCCAGCGAGGCCCACCCTTGGCGCCGGGGAACCAGAGGTCAAGTTCGGCCGAGGGCTCAGTGAATGGGAAGTAAGAGGGTCGAAGACGGGTGCGTGCCTCAGGGCCGAACATGGCTGTCGCGAAGTGGTCAAGTGTGCCCTTGAGATGCGCCATCGTGATGCCTTCGTCGACGACAAGGCCTTCGACTTGATGAAAAACCGGCGTGTGGGTGGCGTCGAGCTCATCGGTGCGAAAGACGCGCCCGGGACAGATGACATAGATCGGTGGCGTGCGATCGAGCATGGTGCGAATCTGCACGGGTGACGTGTGGGTGCGCAGCACGACTCCGGAGTTCTCGGTACCAACAAAGAATGTGTCTTGCATGGTGCGCGCAGGGTGATCGGGCGGAATGTTCAACGCGTCGAACGTGAACCACTCGGTTTCAACTTCGGGGCCTTCGGCAACTTCCCAACCCATGGCGGTGAAGACGTCGGCGATGCGCTCCTGGATGGTCGTGAGCGGATGGCGAGCCCCCACAGGACGCCGGTCGTACGACAAGGTGACATCGACAGCTTCCTCAAGCAGTACTCGCTGGTCGCGCGCGATTTCAAGTTCAACAGTTCGACCATCAAGCGCTGTTTTGACCGCGCCGCGGGCTTCGCCGACTCTCTTTCCGGCCTCGGCTTTGGCCGCCGGCGGAAGCGCACCGATCTCACGATTGGCCAACGCGAGTGGCGAGCGATCGCCAGCGTGAGCCAGCCGAACAGCCTTCAACTCCTCCAAATCACATGCGGAGGCAATCGCGGCAACCGCGGCCTCAACCGCATTGGAGATGCTCTCGGCAGACAGCGCCGAGACCTCCTTGGGATCGAAGCTCGAATTGGGTGCGGACATGCGCGAAAGTCTATGGGCGTTCGATAAGCGGGCGGTCATGGGGCGAGAAAACTGCGTCTATGCGTGCTGAGTGTCCCCCCATGCAGGTTTTAGGCCTCGTCGAGAACTTCAGCCATCTCGCCACCCATTCCCTCGGCCACGCGCATGGTGCCGTCGCCGAAGTTCGGATCTTCACCACGAGCCGCCAGAGCGGCAGCGCGAGCAGCACGCTTTTGGGCAGCGAGTTCCTCGCCTGAGGCGATTTCGTCGTCAGTCATCGCAAGTGACTCAACGCGGCTCACACCGTTCTTTGCGGTGATGTAGGCCTCAAGTTCAGGGCCTGACTCCCACGAGGTAATCAGGCAGTACCGCGCTACATCGCCGGGGTGATACACCGCGTGGTACAGGCGCTGAGTGTCAACGATTAGCTGTGCTCCGGCCGGCAACGCAATGCGCGTCTCAGTGCTCGGGTCGTCCTTGTCTTCGCGCAGCACCATGCAGGTAGTGGGGTTGTCGGTGAGGTTGAAAAATCCCCTCACGATCCAGCCAGTGCCTTCGGGGTTGAGACGGTTGTTGTCATCGCGATGCATGTTGTACAGCGTCTCGCCGTAGAGGTTGGGCTGAAGCTCGATGACGCGGCAACGTCCGATAGTGGCCCCGGGCTCCTGGGCGCGGGCTACCAGACGCGGAGCCTTGTCAGCGTTGGCAGGCACCCAGACGCCATCCTTGTCGGTCTTCGGCGGGGTGTGGTTCCAGAAACCGTCGCACTCGAGGTCGCCATAGGCGCTGGCCAAGGGGGCAAACCGCGTCTCACCTGAGGACTTCCAGTCGACAAACTCGATATCGAGCCACTCTGCCGGGTCGACCGATTGGTCGTATGAGTCAAGAACGACATAGCCGGTCTCTTCAAAGATGGCGAGTTTGGTGTAGTCGGCCATGAATTCCCTACCTCCGGTTGCGGTGTCGGTTTCTATTGTGACCCATCCCCCGCCGACAATCGGCCAACGACGCCACCCAGCACCGAGCCTGTCCCGGACATGCGTGATCCCTTAGAGGCGGCCGATGCGCACGCCCCTAAGGGATCAGCCGATCATGCCTCGCTGTACACCGCGCTGGGGTCATACCCGTAGTAGTCGGTACGTGCCTGACGTCGTGCTTGCGCTGATGCTTCCATCGTTGCCGCATATTCAGCATCGATGGACTCCCCATCGACCTTCGTCCGCGGGTTGTTTCGGTTGATCCAGTCCTCGAGTTCCGGGCTGGACTCGAACGATGTGATCAGGCAGTAGCGTGGTTCGCTACCGGGGTGCCACACCGAGTGCCACATGCGCTCTGAGTCGACAACTAGCTGAGCTCCCGCGGGCAATGCCAATCGGGTTTCAGTGGACGGGTCGTTAATGTCGTGACGCAGCACCATCACCGAGTCGCTGTCGTCGGTGAGTTGCATGAAGCAACGCACAATCCAACCCTCGCCCTCAGGGTTGAGTCGGTTGTTGTCATCGAGGTGCGAGTTGTACAACGCGTCGCCATACGTGTTGGGCTGCAGTTCGATGATGCGGCAGCGACCTACGCGCGCGCCTACCTCAGCAACGCGCTTCATCAGCGTCGGTGCCCGCGACACGTTATGTGGAACGTCGACACCGTCCTTGTCGGCCTTGGGCGGGTTGTGGTGCCAGAACCCGTTGCACTCGATGTCACCGTACGCCGACTTCAGGGGAGCAAAGCGGGTGTCCCCAGAGGATTTCCAGTCAACATAGGCGAGATCACGCCACTCCGAGGGATCCATTGGATCGCCCCACGAGTCAAGAACGACATAACCGGTCTCTTCGAGGATGGACATCCGAGAATGGCTCATAGATCACCTCTAGTCTGATGCCGCTCGACCCCCGAGCGGATCGAGCGGCAAGTCCATGGTGACGCGCTCAAGGGGGTCTGTCCCTCGCCCATAGGACCCCAGTTACGGGGTCAAAGGTCCCGACGTGTTATCCACACACCCAATGGCGGGACTTAGTGCCCCCGCTGCTCCCGCGCACTGGCATACAGCACCACGGCGGCGGCCGTAGCCAGATTCAACGATTCGGCGCGTCCGTGGATGGGAATGCGCACCAGTCGATCGCAGGCCTGAGCAACCGGCTTGGAAAGGCCGTGCGCTTCGTTACCTAACACCCACGCCGTGGGAGCGCACAGAATGCCCCCGTCGATGAGGTCATCGAGATCGTCAGCCGACGACCCCGTGGTTCCAAGTACCTGAACACCGGCAGCGCGCAACGAACCGATGACATCAACCAGATCGGCTTCGGCAATCACCGGTAGGTGAAAGAGCGATCCAGTGGTCGCACGAACGCACTTGTCGTTGAAAATATCAACGGACGCTCGCGACACCACGACCGCATCGGCACCCACCGCGTCGGCTACCCGAATGACAGTACCGGCGTTACCTGGATCGGCGACCGCGTCGAGCAACACCAGAAGGCGAGGCGCGCCGTCAAGGACCTCATCGATTCCCGGGTGTGCAATGCGAGCCACAGCAACAATTCCCTGAGGAGTCACCGAACCGCTGAGCTGCGCCAACGCGGCGCTCTCGACGACATGTACGCGTACCCCCGAACGTTCAACCGCGTCGGCCGCGAACCGTGCGGCATCGGTGGCGGTCTCACTCACAAAGACCTCGACAACCAGTTGCGCCTCGAACGCTTCAGCCACCGCTTGCGGTCCGTCGACGAGGAACAGCCCCTCCTCGCGACGGAACTTACGCTGGAGAAGCCGTCGAGCCCCGGCCACCGTCGACGAGCGAACGGTGAGCACGGGGCTCGAATCGGACATCAGCAGATCAGGATGACGCGCTGGCTGTTGCGTCAGCCGGGAGTGACTTCTTCGCCAACGCCACCAACTGGGAGAAAGCACCCGGATCGTTGACAGCCATCTCGGCCATCATGCGACGGTCGACCTCGATACCCGCGGCCTTGATGCCCTGGATGAATCGGTTGTAGGTCATGCCTTCGGCACGGGCTGCAGCGTTGATGCGCTGAATCCATAGACGACGGAAGTCGCCCTTGCGGTCCTTGCGGTGGTCGTAGGCGTAGACGAGCGAGTGAGTTACCTGCTCCTTAGCCTTGCGGTACAGGCGCGAACGCTGGCCGCGGTAACCGCTGGCCTGCTCGAGCACCTCACGACGCTTCTTTTGCGCGTTGACCGCGCGCTTCACGCGAGCCATGTCACGTCTCCTTCAGTCAGTACTGGAAAGTCGGGGAATGTCGGGGGATGGTCAGGAAATGCGCTCAGCGCATTCCGAGCAGGCGCTTGATCTTGGGCACGTCAACTGCCTTGACCTGAGCGTCAAGCGAGAGTCGACGGGTACGGCGCGATGACTTGACCTCAAGAAGGTGGCGTCGATTGGTGCGCTCGTGCATGATCTTGCCCGAGCCGGTGACCTTGAAACGCTTCTTGGTCCCGCTGTGGGTCTTCATCTTCGGCATGGTGCCGCTCTCCTCTATCTGATGTCAGTGCCCGGGGGTGAACACTGATCGTGCTGAAAGTCAGTTGTCGTTCTCGTTGGCAACCTCGTCGCCATCGGTGTGAGCCTCGTCGACATGTCCTTCGTCGACATGTCCTTCGTCGCCGTGCACACCGCGCCCTGCGGTCTTCTTCTTCAGCGGTCCGATCACCATGATCATGTTGCGGCCATCTTGCTTAGGAGCTGACTCAACGAACCCGATGTCGGCGATGTCGTCTGCCAATTTCTGTAGCAGCCGGAAACCGAGTTCGGGGCGCGACTGCTCGCGACCGCGGAACATGATGGTGACCTTCACCTTGTCGCCAGCCGACAAGAACCTCACGATGTGACCCTTTTTGGTCTCGTAGTCGTGGGGGTCGATCTTCGGGCGGAGTTTCATTTCCTTGATGACGGTGTTGACCTGCTTTTTGCGGTCTTCACGCGCCTTCAGGGCCGATTCGTACTTGAACTTGCCGTAATCCATGAGTTTGCAGACCGGAGGCTGACCTTGGGCGGCAACCTCGACAAGATCGAGATCTGCTTCCGCGGCCAACCGCAGCGCATCTTCGATGCGCACGATTCCGACCTGTTCACCGTTGGGGCCGACGAGGCGTACTTCGGGAACTCTGATCCGCTCGTTGATCCGTGGCTCGACGCTGATGGCGCCTCCTTGCTCGCAGGGACAATACCTGCGGAGGGCCCAGCCGTGCCTCAGGGCACGCCCGAAGGCGACCCTAGGGACCGGAACCCGTGCGACTAGCCCTCGTGGTGAGGGGTCCGACGGGTGGGAGTTGGACACTCCGCTTGACTGCGGCAAACGAACTACCGCGTGGTCGTAGATCAGTGTAGCCCGAGGAAAGCCCGAGGTCGAAACGGGGCCGCCCGACCCTTGCTCAGTCGTTCGTCGACAGTGAGGCGAGGACCGTGAGCGCCTCGTCGGTGATCGCGAAGCGCACCGGGCCGGCCACATCCAGTAAAACCGCGTCCTCTCCCTGATCGAGCGCCGTGCGACACACGTCGGGAGCCAGTGATGCGACCTGCCGAGCCGTGGGGTCCCACATTTTCATGGCCTCGACCGACGTGAAGGCCAGTAGCGCGCGCTTTCCGCCAGCGCCGATGAGGGACACCGTGGCCATCGAACTGGACTTCTCACGTGAGAGTCCGTCTGCTCCCACCTCAACTTCCTCAAGCACCGCGACCATCGGAACCAGCAACCGCGCGTCGATCAAGGCGCGGTAGACCTCTCCCCTGGTCAACGGATCGTCGCTGAACCGCTCGAGCACCTCGTACAGCACTGGGTCGGCGGCCCCGTCATCATCGGCGAATGCCGAGGTAGGGATGTCATGCCCGACGAATCGCGGATCGTTCACACCCATCATCGTCCGGTATCGTCACGCGGGAGGGAATACTGGGCTCGTGCCCGCCCCCGGAAGTACACGCAGCCTGACCTCTCAGCGCGGACTTCTCGTCGCTCTCACCATCGTGGCCGCCACCCAACGCTTTTCACTGGCCGAGGTGCCACCCATCTCGTCACTGATCGGCGAGCAAGCCTCACTCGATTCATTCGGCATCGGCCTGGCCACCACCTTGACCGTCGTGATGATGGCTCTCGGGTCACCTCTCGCGGCAGCACTCGATCACCGGCTCAGCCGAGAGTGGATCATCGTGTGCGGTGCGGCCGCTGTGGTGGTGGGCTGCGCCATTCGCGCTGTACCTCCACTGTCGATCACTCTGTTTCTCGGTTCAATCATCGGCGGACTAGGTATTGCAGCGGTCGGAACGATGGTGCCCGGAGTCATCGCCGAACGTCTCCCCCATCGAGTCGGCATCGCTGTGGGCTCCACCACCTTCGCGCTCACTCTCGTGGCCGTCCTCGTGTCGAGTTTCACCGCACCGCTCGCTACTCGCTGGGGCACGACGGCCGCACTGGCCGCGTGGGCAGTTCCTGCACTCATCGCGTTGCTCATCTGGCTGCCCTACGCGCGACACACGCGGCCGGCAACGGGTGGACGCAACCGCCTACCGTGGCGTTCGGGCAGTGCCTGGCTTTCGGTCGCGCTCATGACGGCCCAAAGCATCACCTACATCATTGCGCTGGCCTGGGTGGCACCGAGCTATCAGGAAGCGGGAATGAGTTTGGATGCGGCGGGCTTCCTGCTCGGAACCGTCACTCTCGGAAACATGCTCGGCGCGATGTCGGCCCCCGTCATCGCCCATCGCTTCAGTGACCGCAGACCCTTGTTGATGGTCACGGTGCTTCTCACCGGATTTGGTGCCGTGTACTTGGCCGTCGGAGCGACCACGGCAACAGTGCCCGCGATGCTGGCTTTCGGTCTCGGCCTCGGTGGCGGTTTCGGAATTGCGCTCGCACTGCTTAACGACTTGGGAGCGACTCCCCGTTCGACGGCTTCTCTCTCAGCGATGACATTCCTCTTTGCCTATCTGATCAGTGCCCCCTGCGCCGCGGTTGGCGGCTGGCTCCATGACTCCACCGGCAACTTCTCCGCGGTGTGGTGGGTTGTCGTGGCCACCGCCGTCGCCATGATTCCGTTGACGTGGACACTCGGTCCGCGCCGCCGCAACAGCGTGCCGGAAGCCGCCCTTGAAAGCGCGTCGCCTCGTTAGAGTCGGCACGCGTGGATGTCGGTGACGATGATGCCCTTAGCGCCGAGTTCGAAGAGTTCATCCATCACACCATGAACGTCAGCCGACAGAACCATTGCGCGCACCGCCACCCACCCGCTGTCACGCAACGGCGACACAGTCGGCGATTCGATTCCGGGAGTGATCGCGCACGCCGCTTCGAGATGAGCGTTCACAATGTCGTAATCGACCATCACATACGTGCGCGCGACCATCACGCCGGTAAGGCGACGAATGCACGTCTCAACTGCGGGAGTGATCTCGATGCCGGTGCGCCGCACCAGCAGGGCCTCGCTGCGCACGATCGGATCGCCCACACTCTCAAGACCCGCGCGCTTCATTGTGGTGCCAGTGGCCACCACATCAGCGACCCAGTCAGCAACTCCGAGTGCCACGGCGTTCTCCACTGCGCCGTCCAACCGCACCACCGTGGCTTCAATTCCACGCTCATCCAGCCACGCGTTGAGCAGGCCGGGGTACGAGGTGGCAACGCGCTTTCCGGCGAGCTCTTCCACTGTCTTCGCCGAACCGATGGGTGCGGCCAGACGGAACATGGCGGGGGCAAAGCCTAACTGCATCACCTCGTCAACATTGGCACCCGAATCGAGCATCATGTCGCGGCCAGTGATGCCCAGATCAAGCGTGCCGGTGCCCACATAGACCGCGACATCGCGCGGTCGCAGGAAGAAGAACTCAACGTCGTTGTCGGGATCGGAGACGACAAGATCGCGCAGATTCGTGTTGGCGAGGTAGCCCGCTTCACGAAGCATCGATAATGCAGGCTCGGCCAGTTGGCCCTTGTTCGGTACAGCGATACGCAGCATGGGAACTCCCTTGTGGAAAGACGGGTCGACGGTGGCGACGGCGAGACGCCGACTACAGATGTCGCTGAACGTCGTCGAGTCCGATTCCGGCCGCGATCATGAGTACCTGAGCGTGATACAGAAGCTGGGCAATTTCCTCGGCAGCCCGCTCGCCAGATTCGTGCTCGGCCGCCATCCATGCTTCGGCCGCTTCCTCGACGACCTTCTTCCCCACGGCGTGGACGCCTCCGGACAACAGCGCAACCGTGCCCGACGTCGGATCGGCAGACGCCGCCTTCGCACTCAACTCGTCCCACAGCCCGTCGAATGTCTTCACGGATTTAGGGTATCGGCCGTGTACTTAGGCAGGCGAAGGCCCTCTGATGCCACGCAGGAGTACGGCAGTTGCCATCGCGGCCTCGGCGGCCTCGCGTCCTTTGTCTTCACGCGAGCCAGGCAGACCACTTCGATCACGCGCCTGTTGGTCGTCGTCGCAGGTCAGCACACCGAAGCCAATTGGAACACCCGAGTCGAGGCCAGCGCGAAGCAAACCATCGGTGGCTGCGCTGGACACGTACTCAAAATGCGGAGTGCCACCTCGAATCACGACGCCGAGAGCCACCACCGCGTCGTAGCCCGATTCGGCGAGTGCCTTGGCCACGATCGGAAGCTCGAAGGCGCCAGGGCAGCGCACCACATCGGCTGTCGCGCCTGCATCTGCAATGGCGCGCAACGCACCGTCAACCAGAGCGTCTGTGACCACCGCGTGCCATTCACCGGCAACGATCGCTAGCCGAAGTCCCTCTGCACCCTCGACCCCTGCAACCCGCGAACCCTGCCCACTCATGGCGTCACCTCATCGACAGAAATCAGTTGGTGACCCATGCGGTCGCGCTTGGTGCGCAAGTACTCGCGGTTGTCGTCAGTCGGAATCATCTCGAGCGGCACTCGGTCAACGATCGATAGTCCATAGCCCTCAAGCCCAGCGCGCTTCGCGGGATTGTTCGTGAGTAGTCGCATTGTGCGGATTCCGAGGTCGGCCAGAATCTGCGCGCCGGTTCCGTAGTCACGCGCATCAGCAGGAAGCCCCAGCGAGAGATTGGCTTCTACTGTGTCGGCACCGTTGTCTTGAAGTCCGTAAGCCGCCAACTTGTGCATGAGACCAATCCCGCGTCCTTCGTGACCGCGCACGTAGAGGACAACGCCTCGACCTTCTTCAGCAACGCGGCTAATGGCCGCAGCGAGTTGCGGTCCGCAGTCGCAGCGCAATGAACCCAGCACATCTCCGGTGAGACATTCTGAGTGCACCCGCACCAGCACATCGTCGCCATCGCCGATGTCGCCCATTACCAGCGCCACGTGCTCGACCCCGTCGATCGTGCTGCGGAATCCAACCGCCCGGTATTCACCGAACTCGGTGGGCATGCGCGCCTCCGCGACCCGTTCAACCTGCTTCTCGGTACGCCGGATATACGCAATGAGATCGGCGATCGAAATCATCTTCAACCCGTGAGCGTCGGCGAACGCTCGACATTGGAGTGCCCGCATCATTGAACCGTCATCATTGACAAGTTCACACAGCGCCGCAGCAGGAGCGAGTCCGGCAAGCCGTGCCAATTCGACAGAAGCTTCGGTGTGACCAGCTCTGCGCAACACCCCGCCCTCAACTGCGCGCAGCGGCATCACATGGCCGGGGCGTGTGAGTTCCCATGGCTCGGTGGCAGAGTCTGCGAGCACCTTGATCGTGCGTGCGCGGTCGGCAGCGGAGATTCCTGTTGACTCAACGTCGCGCGCGTCAACGCTCACGGCATACGCCGTCTGCTTGCGGTCTTCGTTGACCACGGTCATCGGCGGCAAGCCCAGCCGATCGAGCTCGGTACCGCGCATTCCGACACAGATGTACCCGCTGGTGTGTCGAATCATGAAACCGGTAAGTTCGGCCGTCGCGCGCTGAGCCGCGAAGATGAGGTCACCCTCGTTCTCGCGGTCCTCATCGTCAACAACCACGACGGCGTGGCCTGCCGCGATCGCTGCGATGGCCTCAGGGACCGTATTGAGAACCACCGCTGGTGCGGCGTCCTGCCGCTCGGTGAGCCCCGACTCGGTCACGCGGTCCTCCAAGTGATGAGCTTCTCGACGTACTTGGCGATGATGTCAACTTCAAGGTTGACCGGCGCGTCAACCTCCTTGGACCCGAGCGTGGTGAGCTCGAGCGTCGTGGGAATCAACGACACGGTAAACCAACCCTCATTGTCCCCCACGGCCGATGGATCAGCGACCTCGACCACCGTGAGTGAGACGCCATCAACAGTGATCGACCCCTTCTCCACGATGTACCGGGTTAGCTCGCGATCAACGGCGATTCGCACGATTTCCCAGTGCTCGCTCGGTATGCGTTCGCAAATGCGACCGACGCCGTCAACATGCCCCTGAACAATGTGCCCACCGAGCCGCGAACTGACGGCGGCCGCACGTTCAAGATTGACCGGCGAGCCAGGCGCCAAGGCCCCGAGGGAGGAGCGCTTCAAGGTTTCCGCCATCACATCCGCCGTGAATCCTCGATCGACCCCTTCACCCACCACATCAACAACTGTCAGACACACGCCATTGACGGCGATCGAATCCCCATGGTGCGCGTCATCGGTGACCCGAGGTCCGCGCACGGTCAGGCGCACTGAATCTCCGAGATCGCCAATCGCGCTGACCTCGCCGAGCTCTTCCACAATGCCGGTGAACACGAACTACTCCCTAGGTGCGAGGTCGATGCGAATATCGTCGCCAACCTGCGCGACACCCGTCACATCGAATCGGCGAACATCATCCATCGTGCCGATGCCCAGGTCGGCGATTGCAGGCGCCCCATTGCCCAGCAGTGCGGGCGCCACGTACCAGCGAATTGCGTCAATCATTCCGGCCCGCAGAAAGGCGGCGGCGAGGCGGGGTCCGCCTTCCAGCAGCACGTGGTGCACATCGCGTTCAACGAGCATCGCCAGCGCCTCTACCGGGTCAGCCGAAACGACCTGCAGGAAGGGTGCCGCGCCATCACGCACGAGCGCCGTCTCGGGAACCTCGCGACTTCCCATGGCAACACGCAGCGGTTGAACGTCACTGAGCCTTCCCTCGGCATTGCGAACTGTCAGCGCCGGATCATCGGTGAAGACCGTGCCGGTACCAACAAGCACTGCATCAGCGTCGGCGCGCAGCGCATGCACTTCAGCGCGGGCAACCTCGCCGGTGATCCATCGCGAGGTGCCGTCACTCGCGGCAACCCGCCCGTCAAGGGTGGCAGCGACTTTCCACGTGACGAAGGGCCGAGCATTCTCTTGCGCGAATGTCCATGCGGGGTTCAGCGCACGCGCCTCGTCAACCATCAGGCCACCGACTGCTGTAATGCCCCAGCCGCCCAGCACGCTCGCACCACCGGCAGCCAATGGGTTGGGATCCTCCTGAGCAAAGACCACGCGGGCAATGCCGGCTTCTGCGAGTGCCTCGGTACAAGGGCCAGTGCGGCCTGCGTGCGCACACGGTTCCAGTGTGACGACGGCAGTTCCCCCACGCGCCGCGTCGCCTGCCTGTGTCAAAGCCTCGACCTCGGCGTGCGAGTGGCCTGCCGCTCGGTGGTGACCGACACCTACGACATCACCATCACGTGAGAGCACCACGCAGCCCACTCGTGGATTGGGATGTGGACGACGCACGGGCGTGCGCGCTGCCTCCAGCGCAAGTGCCATCGCCTCACGTTCGGAAATCATCACGCGCACCACCAACTGGCGTCAGCAGTCGCCTGAGCCGCGGCACGTAAACGGCGGCACGCCTGCGCCGGATCGCTCGCGCGGTAGACAGCGGACCCGGCGACGAATACGTCAGCTCCTGCCTCGGCACACTGCTCAATGGTGTCGTCGGCGACTCCCCCATCAACCTGAATCCACAACTCGAGTCCATCGTTGCGCGCGATCTCTCGAGCACGACGTACTTTCGGCAACATGTCGGCCATGAACGATTGGCCACCGAATCCGGGTTCAACCGTCATCACGAGGAGCATGTCCAGATGAGGAAGGAGGTCGACATAGTCATCGATCGACGTACCAGGCTTCAGTGCGGCGCCGGCACGCGCGCCCGCAGCGCGAATATCGCGGGCCACTCCGCGGGGGTTGTGCGCTGCCTCAACGTGAAACGTGACGCTGCCAGCGCCGGCCTCGGCATAGGGCGGCGCCCAGCGGTCGGGGTCATCGATCATCAGGTGACAATCGACCGGAGTCCTGACGTGCCTGAGTAGAGCCTCGACAATGGGCAGTCCGAGGGTGAGATTGGGAACGAAGTGGTTGTCCATCACGTCGACATGGAGCCAATCCGCGGCACCTGCGACCCGCTCACATTCGGCGGCGAGCACCGCGAAATCGGCCGAAAGAATCGACGGCGAGATCTGCACTCCCATGTCGGCGAGCCTAGTGCGCCGTTAGACCGTACGCCGCAGGAGCGCGGCGTACATCCCGTCAGTGCCGTGACGATGCGGCCACAATCGGGAGTTCTGCGAGGCCGCCTCCCCGGACACCAATGAGATCGCCACTCGTTCAGCGGCGCCATCCGCTCGCTGCACCACGTCGTCAACGACGTATTCGGTTTCTGCCAGATGCGGAGAGCACGTTGAGTAGAGGACGACTCCCCCGGGCCGAACCGCCCGTAGCGCCGCCGTGAGGAGTTCACGCTGTAGAACGGCCAGGGTGGCAACGTCGGACGGTTGGCGCCTCCACCTGGCCTCAGGCCGGCGACGTACCACACCGAGTCCCGTACACGGTGCGTCGACCAGCACCCGATCAAACTCACCTTCGGGAAGGTCGTCAGAGCGACCGTCGATCTCGCGCACCTCGACCGGAAGTGCGAAGGTTGTCGACCGAACGAGTTCGGCTCGATGAGGAACGGGCTCGATTGCCAACACAGTCGCCCCACGTTTCGCCGCTAGAGCTCCCAACAGTGCGGCTTTGCCGCCTGGTCCGGCGCACAGATCGAGCCACCGCTCATCGCGACCATCAAGGGGTGCGTCCGCCAACGCAATGGCAATGAGTTGGCTTCCTTCATCCTGCACCGCCGCACGCCGCTGGCGCACGGCCGAGATTTCGCCCGGACTCCCATGCCCGAGGTACACGGCGTAGGGAGACCACAGACCGGGAGTTGCATCGTCAATTTCAAGCAATTCATCGACAGAACATCGCCCAGGTCGCGCCACCAGCGTCACTCCCGGCGCCTCGTTATTGACTTCAAGGAGTTGCTCGATCTGTTCGGGATCGACACCGTCTCCTGACATCGCTTCACGCAGTGCCGAGACGATCCATCGCGGGTGCGACCAGAAGATCGCAAGTCGTTCTGTTTCATCCGTGATATCTGCAGTGACAACCTCACGCCATTGGGTGAGATCACGCGCAGCGACCTTTCGCAATACGGCATTCACCAACTTCGACGCCCCCTCACCCCTCACATCGCGTGTGAGCGCCACCGTCTCGGACACCGCAGCATGCGTCGGAACCCGCATCAGCAACAACTGCGCCGCACCAAGGCGTAGCAGGTCAAGCACTTGTGGGTCGAGCCGATCGAGAGGGCGATCAACACATCGCGCCAACACGGCATCGAGCAGTCCGCGCCAACGCAATGTCGTAAACGCCAACTCAGTCGTGAATGCAGCATCGCGTCCGTGTAGGTCGTGGGCGCTGAGGATGGCGGGGAGAGCCAAGTTTGCGTACGCGTCACCTGATCCGACCTCATGGAGTAGGTCGTAGGCGGCGCGACGAGGTCGATCGACTCCGGGCTTTCCCGGACGGGCTCGGCGACGGTGCTCAGTCACTCAACTACATCGCTTTCGCTGAGTCGGGCACCGCGCGCCCAATCAGCAGCGGGCATTAACCGTTTGCCGGCGGGCTTCACCTCGCCCAGCAACACCGCATGACTACCGGTACCAACCCGGACACCTGCCCGATCGACAGCGAGCTGCCCTGCTGGAAGGGACGTGTCATCAACAACTAGTTCCACCGGGCCGACTCCCATTCGTTCACCGCGCAGGGTTGTCCATGCACCAGGTTCTGGAGTCGCTCCGCGCACCAGTCGATCGATAGCAAGGGCCGGGCGAGACCAGTCGATGCGAACCTCCTCAGTTGAAATACGTGGCGCCAGCGATAGTCCGTCGCCCCCTTGAGCTGCCGGCACCGCGACCCCTTCGTCGATCGCATCGAGCGTGCGCACCATGAGTTCGGCTCCACTGACGGCCAGCCGCGCCAGTACATCGCCACTGGTGTCACGAGGCCGAATGGATTCGGTGACAACCCCAAGAATGGGCCCGGTGTCGAGACCCTCGTCAAGAATGAACGTTGAGGCACCCGTGATGTCATCGCCGGCCATGATGGCCCGCTGTACCGGCGCCGCGCCGCGCCAGGCCGGAAGAAGCGAGAAGTGCAGATTGATCCATCCGTTGCGGGGCAACGCGAGGGCCGCGGGAGGGATCAGGCCGCCGTACGCCACGATCGGCGCCGCATCAACGCCCAGAGTCGCGAGATCAGCAAGGAAGTCGGGGTTTGTCGGTCGATCTGGCTGCATCAGGCGCAACCCCAATTCCGTGGCCCGCTGTGCGACCGCACTCGAGGCACGACGCAGCCCGCGGCCGGAGAGGGCGTCCGGACGGGTGAGAACCGCGACCACCTCATGACGAGATTTCAGCAGCGCATCAAGAGTCGCGACGGCCACGTCGGGAGTTCCAGCAAACAGCAGACGCACGTGTTACAGCCAGCGACTGGTTGCGCGGTGAGGTGAAAGCCTCACATCGGCTGGCTGCTGACCGAACCAGTCGGCCTCGCGGATGGCCTTCATCGCTTCCTTGCGCGTCTCAGCGTCTAAACGGTCAATGAAGAGCACGCCATCGAGGTGGTCGGTTTCATGTTGCACACACCGCGCCAGCAGTTCGCTTCCCTCGATCTGCACGGGTTCGCCGTGTAAATCCATTCCCTGTGCCACCACGCGCATCGCCCGCGGCGTATTGAAGGCAAGCCCCGGAATCGACAGGCAGCCCTCCTCCCCCTCTTGCATCTCGTCAGAGAGGTCGAGATCAGGGTTAATCAGGTAGCCCACTTCGTCATCGATCCAGTACGAAAACACTCGAAGCGAAACACCGATTTGAGGGGCCGCGAGCCCGCTGCCAGGCGCGTCGAGCATGGTGTCGATCAGGTCTTTGACCAACTTGCGCAGTTCCTTGTCGAAGTCGACCACCGGCGCTGCAGGGGTGGTGAGCGCTGGGTCACCGAAGAGGCGCACAGGCTTAACAGACATGAGCACGAGTCTAGTTGCTGAACCCTAGCCAAGACTGACGGGATCAAGCCGAACGGTCACGGCACCGCCTGACTTCGCCGCGCTGCGTACCGAGGCAGCTGCTTTGCACGCCGCCGACAGGGCCTGCCCGTCGTCATGAGTGGCACTCACCAGAGCCCTCACACGCGGCGCTGGCTCCCCTCGGCCCGAACGCCGACTCTCGGCCACGGCAACGGGGCCGAGAATGCGTCCGCTCGGTGGAAGTTCAAGTACATCGGTGAACGATCGAACATCGTCGGGATGGCCCACTAATTCGGCAACCCGCCACGCCGGTGGCAGCCGCAACTCGATTCGCTGAGCACGCTCAGATTCAGCACATCCTGCGGGATCCCACCGAATTAGGGCTTGTACGGGTCGTAGCGCCGCTTCGGCGACGAGCACGACTCGGCCTCCGCTGGATGCGGGGCGCACCAGCGATGCCGCGTTGATCCACCGTCGAACGGCTTCTTCCTCGGCGCGCAGATCAATGCGGTCAAGCAGCAACCGGCCATCGAGCAGGAGGGCGGCCGCGTAGCCTCCGTCTGCCACTGGTTCGGCCCCCGGTGTACACACCACGAGAGCCGGGCGCGACGACACCTCGTCGATCACGCCATCTCGACCCGAGGTGATGACCGACACTGACGGAAACGCGCGGCCAAGTTCCTCGGCGGTTCGACCTGCTCCGACCGTGACAGCTCGCAGCGACGTGCTGCCACACTCGGCGCACCGATGAGCACCAGAGAGCAGACCACACCACCGACACGCGGGAATGGCATGCCCACTGCTCGCCTCCAGAGGCCCCGCACAGTCAGAACACCGTGCCAGTGTGCGGCAGCGTTGACAGGCAAGTGAAGGTAGGTAGCCGCGACGGGGTACCTGAACTAAGACGGGACCGGATTTCAATGCCTCGCGTGCTGTGGTGAAGGCGCGGTGTGGCAATCGGGCTGTACGGGCTGCCTCGTCGCGTGCCACATCATCGCCATCTGTTCCAGCAATTTGCGGCGCGCAACGACGCACGGTGGCTCGCGCCGCACTGACATCACGGGCCCAACCGCTGTGGAGCGCCTGAGCGGATTCAACACTGCGTGCATGTCCGGCAAGCACCAACGCGGCACCCGTGTGAATTGAACGCAGGGCGAGCACTTCACGCGCATGCCAATACGGTGCATGCGGATCGGCGTGAAGATCGTCGCCGTCATCCCAGATGACCATGAGTCCCAGATTGCGCACCGGCGCGAATGCGGCGGCCCGGGTTCCGATCACTACGCGTGCGCGATCGCTTAGGACCTTCAGGAACGCCCGATATCGCGGTGCCGGACCAAGATCGGCGGTGAGCCGCACCACGGCGTCGTCTCCCAACAACGCCACCAGTGCCCGTGCGAAGCGGCCCACATCGCGGGCATCGGGTACGACCACAATGCTGCCATTTCCGGTCGACAGCGCCGAGGCGACGAGTTCAGCAACACGAGCAGGCACGTCGTCGCCGGGCAACGCAGTCCAGACAGCACGAGGCTTCTCGCCTTGAGTTGCCGCCAGTCGGGCATGCAGCGCCGCTCCACCGGAATATCGGTCCCACCCGTGAGCCCCCCCTCGAGCAGGAACGGCTGGCTCGACCGCGAGTGTCTCGGCGAATTGCGTTTCAACCCGCGCATGACGTGGCGGAACGGCCGCACGCAGCACATCGGTGAAGGTGCCCGCGTATCGATCGGCCACCGACCGAATCAGCAGTTCGGTTTCGGGGGTGAGCACGGGCAGCGAGCTCACGACTCGCGTGAGTGGGGTGAGCCGACCGACGTGCTCGGTCGTTGCCGCCCGCTCGAGCACGATGCCGGATACTTCCTTACCTGCAAAGCGCACGCGTACGCGTACCCCAGCGCTGACACTGTCGTGTTGAGCCGCCGTGATCAGGTAATCGAACGGACGATCGAGGTGGGGCAGCGGACTATCGACCATCACCCGTGCGATGGGTTCGACAGCAGCAGGCTCGGTCACGGGCCTAGCGTACGGGCGAGCACCGACCCTGCTCGACGACAGCCGATCAGGCCGACACCGCCGCCTTCAAAGCATCGGAGCGGTCAGTTCGCTCCCAGGTGAAGTCAGGCAGTTCACGACCGAAGTGGCCGTACGCGGCCGTCGGGCGGTAGATCGGACGGAGCAGGTCGAGGTCGCGAATGATCGCGGCGGGGCGTAGATCGAAGACGTCGAGCACGGCCGCCTGGATTTCGCTGTCGGGTGCGACACCGGTTCCGAAGGTTTCGACAAAGACACCCACCGGCTGCGCCTTGCCAATCGCGTAGGCCACCTGCACCTCGCAGCGGCGTGCCAGCCCGGCGGCCACCACGTTCTTGGCAACCCACCGCATGGCGTACGCGGCCGAACGGTCAACCTTCGAGGGGTCCTTACCGCTGAACGCCCCGCCACCGTGCCGGGCCATGCCGCCGTAGGTGTCGACAATGATCTTGCGTCCGGTGAGGCCAGCGTCACCCATGGGACCGCCGACTTCAAACCGTCCGGTGGGGTTGACGAGCAGCCGGAAGTCGCTGGTGTCGAGGTCGACGTCGGCAAGCACGTGCTCAACAACGTGCTTACGCACATCGGGCGACAGTTGGTTGTCGAGCGATACGTCGGCAGCATGCTGACTCGAGACAACGACCGTGTCGAGGCGAACGGCTCGGTCTCCTTCGTACTCGATCGTGACCTGGGTCTTGCCGTCAGGACGCAGGTAGCCCAGCGTGCCGTCTTTGCGCACGGCACTGAGGCGCTCGGCGAGCCGGTGAGCCAGAGTGATCGGAAGGGGTGCCAGCGAAGGGGTGTCATCGCACGCGTAGCCGAACATCAGTCCTTGGTCGCCCGCCCCTTGGCGGTCGAGCGGATCGACGCTGTGACCCTCGCGCTCTTCAATAGCGTCGTCGACGCCCTGGGCGATATCAGGCGACTGGCGACCAATCGACAACTGAATGCCGCAGGTGTAGCCGTCGAAACCCTTCTCGGAGTGGTCGTAACCAATGTCAAGCACGACCTGACGCACCAAGCTCATGAGATCAGCCTTGGATGACGTCGTCACCTCGCCGGCAAGGTGTACCTGACCGGTGGTGAGCAGTGTTTCAACCGCCACGCGACTGCGCGGGTCGTCGGTCAAGAAGGCATCCAGCACCGCATCGCTGATCTGATCTGCCATCTTGTCGGGGTGTCCCTCGGTAACGGATTCCGAGGTGAACAAGCGCCGGGCCATGGTCGACTCTTTCGTTAGCTGGTCAAGGGACGTTACGAGCAAACCGCGAGGAACACAGTCTACCGGGAGTTTGCGGCCTCACGAGCAGCCACCACGCGGTCCCAGATGGCGTCTGCCACCGCTTCCTTGGCGCCTTCAACCACCGGAAGGGCCGATCCGTCGCGACTAAGAATCGTCACCGCGTTATGTGACTGCTCGAACACACGTCCACCTGAGACGTCGTTGACGACCAACAGGTTGCATCCCTTGCGAGCCAACTTGGCGCGCGCGTGCTCAAGTACCGTGCCTGATGAATCTCCGGTTTCGGCCGCGAAACCCACGATGATCTGCCCTACCGGGGCCGACGCGCGCGCTTCCACCACGAGCGCGAGCACGTCGTCGGTGCGCTCAAGTGCAATCGGCTCGGGAACCGGTACGTCGCCGTCTTTCTTGATCTTGTCGGCGGCAACCTGAACCGGCCGGAAATCGGCGACGGCCGCGGCCATCACCACCACATCAGCGGTCGCTGCATGTGTCAGCACAGCGTCCTTCATTTCGGCTGCGGTACTGACGCGCACGAGGGTCGCTCCGGCCGGCTCGGGAAGGGTGACATTGGCGGAGACCA
>CAIYMF010000223.1 GCA_903927265.1 uncultured bacterium
CAGTCACCGTGGGATTCGCGACCGATGCCGTATTGGTGCCCAATCCTGAGGTGCTGGCTGAACTTGTTGTCGATGTGATCGAGCAGATGGCTCAACCGGATTCCTAAACAGGCGTGAGTCGCCGTTATCGGGCACCATGGGTGGGTGCGTAAATGTGGAAGGAATGACCGGTGAATCCTCGTGACTATTGGCAGATGTGGAGAGCGAGAGGACTGCGACTTCCGCTGACTCACTTTCTCGAGGCGCACGCCTTCGACCTTCGGCGCGGAACAGACACGGCGACCCGACTGACTCCAGAGCAGTACGAGGCCGAGGGTGAGACCTTCGAACGCTCCACGTTCTACGGAGCTGCGTGGACGTCGGTTATCGGGCAGTGGTTCGACTGGGTGGCTGAGCGGGTCGGCCCCGAATTCAGTAGCAGAACCTTCGTTGACGTTGGATGTGGCAAAGGGAAACCGCTCATCGTCTGGGCTGAGAAGGCGGCCCGAGCAGGTGCCACCATGCCCATCTGCGGCATTGAGTATTACGCCCCTCTTGCCGATATCGCTCGAACGAACGTGGAGCATCTGGGGTTGAGCGAGCGCATCACGGTCATCACTGCTGACGCGTTGGATGTTGAGCCCGAGATTTTCGGTCAACGCCCCGTGCTGTTTTTCTTCAATCCATTCGATGCAGTGGCCATGCGAGCGTTCATCGAAGGCGTGGCGCAGCTCGATCCGATAGTCATTTATGGAAACCCGGTACATGGCGACGTGATCGAGGAAAGCGGATTTACCTGCGTACACGAGACCTCGGGCTGGCACAACGGGCTGTTCGTACGCGCCTACGAACTCGCAGCGGGCGCAGGCTAAAGAGCGCCGAATTCTTTGGTCAGACTCGTGAGGGTCGCTTCCATCGTGGCGCGATTGCGTTCGGCGGCATCGACGCCGCGTCCCACGAAGAGCCCAGAGGGTTTGACCAGCGCGCCCTGCACACCGTCGCGAAGATCGGTCCAGGTCTCAGTGACGCGCGTGCCACCGTCGGGCAGCGCTTCAACCGAGTAGGCCCATCGGCTCAGGGTCACCGGCCCAAGTTTCACTTCGAACGCGAACTCGCGCTCAGGGTCGGCAGTGACCACCCGACATGAGGTCGACCACGGAATCCACAGTCGGTTGCGGCCGGTGAAACGATCACCCACTTGCCACGCACCGGTGCCACTGCGACGCACAGCGCCTGCTGCCTCGGGACTCCAACGCGCGTACGCGGTGGGGTCGCTGACCGCGGCCCACACGTCAGCGACCGACGCCGCTACGGTCGTGCTGACCACTACCGTGGCTGAACTGGTCATGCCTTAGACGACCGGAGTCACGGTGCGCGTTTCAAGCTGCGGACGAATCGGCATTCCGCTGACACCCTCGCTGTCGGTGCGCGTGGCAAGTACCTGATGCAACTGAATGACGTTCTTGTCGAAGCCCACGCGACTGGCAGCCATGTACAGACGCCACACGCGCGCCTTGCCAGGTCCCACTTCGGCGACCGCTTCGTCCCAGTGGTCTTCAAGGTTCTGACACCAGTCGCGCAGCGTCATCGCGTAATGCACGCGCAAGTTCTCGTCATGCTGCACCTCGAGTTGTTCTTGCTCGATTGCCTCGATGATTTGACCGACAGGAACCAACTCGCCGTCGGGGAATACGTAGCGGTTGATGAATCCGTTGATGTTCTGCGTGCGCTCCTTGGTGTCTGAGCGCGTGATGCAGTGATTGAGTAGCCGGCCGCCTGGCTTCAACCGTGAACGAATGAAGGAAAAGTATGAAGGGTAGTTCTTGGAACCAATGTGCTCGGTGAGACCAATCGACGCGACGGCATCGAAGCCGCTTTCTTGCACGGCGCGGTAGTCGGAGAAACGAATTTGCGCGCGGTCGCTCAGGCCGAGGGCTTCAATGCGGCGCTGACCGTATTCGGCCTGCTGCGCAGAGAGTGTGGCACCGATGGTGGTGACGCCGTAGTACTGCGCGGCGTGAAGACTGAAGCCACCCCAGCCACACCCGATATCGAGAACGCGCATGCCCGGCTCGAGTCCGAGCTTGCGGCACACGAGATCGAACTTCTCTTCCTGTGCCTGTTCCAAGGTCGAGTCGAGGGTGGGGTAGACGGCGCATGTGTACGCCATTGACGGGCCGAGTACCCACTCGTAGAACGTGTTCGACACGTCGTAGTGGTGGCTGATGACCTCGGCATCACGCTTGCGCGAGTGTTGGCGCCGGGTGACTCGGGCTTCCTCCTGCGGAGGCTCAGGACGTTTCAAGGCGAAGGGGGCGAGTTCGCGCACGATCTTGGCTTTGTCGGCCACACTCACTTGAGGCTTACGTACATCCCACAGGCGGCTGAGGGCCGTGTAGGCATCACCGACGATCTCAACGTCGCCCGCGACGTAGGCACGGGCAAGACCTAACTGCCCTGGTGACGAGGCGAAGTACGACACCGCGCGTGGATTGCGCAACTCAATACGCACATCGGCACCCGGCTGACCAGCGCGGCTTCCGTCATAGGCAATGAACTCGACGTCGGAGTCCTGCCCCGCGACGAGCGCGAAAATATCCGCCAGCTTCATTCGATAACTCCCTACTGCTCGATGCCCGACTTCCGAGTGGTCAGGCCCGTCTCACACACTTCTCGTACATTCCTGCAAACCGCCCGGATGGATCGTACTTCTCCTTAAGCGTGTCGTACATCGGACCTCCGTATAACTGCGCGAAGGTCTCGCGGTCGTAGTACGACGTGGAATACAGCGACTTGCGGCCGCCCAGCTCGGTGACCTTGTCTTCGATGCGGCGATTAATCAGGCCATCGGCTGGGTCTCCGCCATCGGGCCGCGGCACCGTCGACCAGAAACCGACGTTGATGTACGTCGTGGCCGGGTTCAATTCGTACAGGGGCCACGCCACCTCGGGGTTGCGCTGCTTCAGCGGGCACAGCCACACGGGCTCAATTCCGACCTCGCGGTGGAAGAACTCGAGGAACGCGGGCAGTACATCGACGGGAACTTCGATGTCTTGCACCACGGGCTCGCGCTGTGGCTGACGCTTAAGCGTCGCCATCTTTCCGGAGACATTGATCTTGCGGTCGAGCGCGACCATCTTCCAGTACACGTCGCTGCGTAACTTCTCTTTGGGCCACAACTTACGAATACGAGGGTTCTGCGCACCGAAGGCGCGCGAGCACCAGAACCAGTCGGTGTCCCAGCGCCAGAGGTAATCGTGAGTGGTGAGCAGATCAGTCGTGCGCCGCTGAATCGAGCGGTAGTAGATCTGCATGCCGGTGTAGTCACTCGGAATCTGTCCGATCGGCGGTGCATCGTCATAACGACCGAGGGTCATGTAGTGCTCGGTGTCAGAGAACACGGTGCCGTCGACGTAATCGACGTGCTCGCCGTCCCATTCACGCGTGGAGACGACCTGCGCGAGTGCGTCGGCGATTGCCTGCGCCGATTCGAATCGAATGTGGCGCAGCGCAACGAAAGGTGCTGCTTCTTCGAGTTCAATGCGCAGGCGGGTGGCGTAGCCCAGTGAGCCATAGGAGTTGGGAAAGCCGTAGAACAGGTCGCGGTGCTCGTTGTCGGGCCGCGCGGTCACGATCTCGCCGGTGCCGGTGAGGATGTCCATCTCGACGACCGACTCGTGCGGGCAGCCGTTTCGGAAAGAGGCCGACTCGATTCCCATGCCGGTGACGGCGCCGCCGAGGGTGATGGTGCGCAGCTGCGGAACGCACAGGGGCGCGAGCCCGAAGGGCAGGGTGGCCGCCGTGAGGTGCTCGTAGGTGGTCATCCCCAGTACGTCTGCCGTACGTGCCTCGCGGTCGATGCTCAGAACGCCGTCGAGGGCGGCCACGTCAAGCCCGGCGACCGGGGCTCCGTCGCGTGCACGGAAGAGGTTCGACGTGCGCTTGGCCAGCCGTACGCGGTCGGTGGCCGGAATCGCGCGGAACTGGCGTTGCAGGCCCTCGACGAGGGCGCCGTAGTCGACGGTGGTGGTGGTGACGGGCACCTGCTCAGGGTAGTGGGCGAGGCGAATGACCGTTCGGATGATGCAGATTCGGCCGATTGGGGTGCCGCGGATTAGAGAAAATTAAGAAGTCTGCATACTCTGTATCGAATGAGCGTCATCACTAGGGTCTTTAGTCCCTTTCTAGGGGTATCTATCGTCCTGTTTTCTGCCACGGTTGCCACCGCTGCCCCCGCTCCTGAGCGGCTGGGCGCTGGTTTGCACTCCCCGGCGGTCTGCGCCGAGGCCGGTGCTCGCAGTGCTGCACCCGGAATCAGCGACGGTTCAGATCTTTCAACACTTCAGGCCACGATGGTTGAGCAGCAGACCCAGACCAGATTGCGCGCCAAGGCGGGCGCGGGAACCCGACTTCTCACCAGGATCGGCGCGTCGGCCACGAAGGCGACCGTCGTGAAGGCCGCTCTGCCCGCTTCGTCCGTGACGATCAACGTGTATTTCCACCGCCTCGTCAAAGCCGCGGCCGTCGGCGACTTCAACAGTGCTACCAACCCCTCGAAGGCGACGAACCTGGCCAACGGCTGGGTCCCCGATGCGCAGATTGCCTCGCAGATCACTGTGCTCAATAAGGCGTTCGCGGGGCAGTTCGGCGGGCTCGCCACGGTCACGCCATTCAAGTTCGTGCTTGCGGGTACTGACACCACTGTGAATGCCACCTGGTTTGCTCTGTCTCGTGGTGGAGCGACGGAGACCGCGATGAAGACCGCCCTGCGCAAGGGCACCAAGGCCGACCTCAACATCTACAGCGCGAATCTTTCGAAGGGACTCCTCGGCTGGTCGACATTCCCGTGGGGTTACGCGGCCGGCCCGATCGCTGATGGGGTGGTGGTTTTGCACACCACCCTTCCGGGTGGAACGACCGCGACCTACAACCTGGGCGATACCGCGACACATGAGGTGGGCCACTGGTTCGGGCTCTACCACACCTTCCAAGGCGCCTGCGGAACTGCAGTGACGACCACCTCGGGCGATCTCGTGAGCGATACGCCAGCGGAATCGACACCTCAGTACACCTGCTCCGTGCGCGACAGTTGCACGACGTTTGCTGGCGGCGACCCGATTCATAACTTCATGGATTACACACCCGACTCGTGCATGTACGAGTTCACTGCGGGCCAGTCGCAGCGGATGAGCGACCAGTGGGTGGCGTACCGCGCCTAGCGCTCGTCGACCGCGTGGCCGCCGTGGAGTTGCCAGGCGCGCACGCCGCCCACGATTCCAGCGGTATTCGGAACGATGACGACGTCGTCACCGAGTCGGGCGAGTTGGCTTGCCGCGATCTTGCGACCGTTTCCGCCGCCGATGTAGAGGCGATCCCAGAGAAACATGGGGCGCAACGCTTCAACCATGGTGCGCACGCGACGTGACCAGAATGCGTCGCCCAGTCGGCGGCGTTCGTGTTCGCCGATGTAGGTGTCGTACGACAGTCCCCAGCGCACGGGTGCTTGCGACATTTCAATGTGGGGCGCGAGTCGACCGCCGTCGAAGATGGCGCAGCCCAGGCCAGTTCCGAGGGTGAGCATCAGTTCGTAGCCCGC
>CAIYMF010000224.1 GCA_903927265.1 uncultured bacterium
GCATAGACCTGCTTCACGCTGCCGAATCCGGTGAGCAGGTCACCGGAGATGGACACGTCATACGCGCCGGTATCGGCATACACATGCGAGTAGTTGCCAGCGCTATTCACCGGCCCTGTACTGGTGCTATCTCCCCAATTGATCGTAATGCTGGTCACCGTCCCGGCCAGCGGGATCACCACCGTCGTATTCGGCGCGGTCGTGGTTTCGGTCAACAACATCGGATCGGTCAACGGCACCGCCGCGGCGGGCACCAAACCTGCGCCCAGCAACGCCAAGACTGCTGCGAGCACTATTACCATCATCGAACGAGAACGAGCGCACATGAGCCACCCCCACAGAAATCGGTCCGAGTGTCCGATCTCTCCCATAACGGTAACCCGACTATCCGTGTCTCCACGGGAGATTTATCGATTTTCTGTGCCACAGCAATGCGCCGCTGAGGGCAGGTTTCCCGTATTTTCCTCATGAAGAAGTGGGGTGAGCGACGGGATTCTTCGATCGCCTTCGGCGATCTACTCCCACACCACTACAGCGTGAGGTTGCCGATGCAGGTGCTGCCATGTGCGTCGGCCTGAGTGCCATCGGGACACACCGCGCCGGTGAAATCCGCGCCAGTCAAGACCGCGTTCGTGAAGTCCGCGCCAGTCAGGTCCGCGCCGGTGAAATCTGCGCCGGTGAAGACCGCGGACGCGAAGTGTGCGCCAGTCAGGTTCGCCGCAACCAGGTTCGCGCCACTCAGGTTCGCCCTGCTCAGGTTCGTGGACGGCATATTAGCCCCGGCCAGGTTCGCACCGACCAGGTTCGCGCCGTCCAGGAACTGATAGACGGGGAAGGATGTTCCAGGCAATGAACACCCAGCGAGGTTCATCCCCGGGTAGGGGTCGGAGGACGCTGAGCAGTCACGGGCTAAACCGTTTGCTCCGGCTGGTCCCTGAGCGCCCGCAGGCCCCGGGACTCCCTGTGGCCCCTGAGGACCGGCGTCTCCCTTAGCGCCCGCCTGGATCTGTGCGAGAGTCTTTCCTCCTAGCAGCGTCGCGTTGTCCGCTCTTGCAGCTCGATCCGCGTAAAGGTTCGATACTTTGCCTTTCGCATTCGTGGAGAACGGAGCGTTAGATGTGCTCTTAGTGGTTAATGCAAGAGCGGGCCCAGGCGTCGTACGCTGCAGAGACGTCAACGCATCCGACTTGTTCTTCACTCCCAGCAGGAAGTCGAAGTGTCCAGTAGCCGCGTAACTACCAACTTCGCATCCGAACAGTAGAACTCCGACGATGCCAACAATTGCAGCGGCACGTTGATAAGCGGGCCTGATCACCATGAAGACTCCAATTTGGGAGGAAAGATTAGGGAGGACGGTAGCGCCAGAAACGGCGAAGTGCCAAGGCGGCGGGGGCGGGCTCTGCTGCCCTCCTGCTGCCTTGGCACTTGCCTTCTTCGTGAAAACCCTAATTCCACAAGGATTTTCGTGGGGTGAGTGACGGGACTTGAACCCGCGACATCCGCGACCACAACGCGGCGCTCTACCAGCTGAGCTACACCCACCATGGCCGCCTCGCGGCGGCGCTCGCCGAGTCTACCTGCGAGCCCGAAGGCAACCCCTATCGGGCTTGCGTCAACAGTGCCTGCAGCGACTGCTGGTAACCGTACGAGGTGTAACTCGCGCCCGAGATCCCGGAAATTTCGCCGTTCTGAGAAACAGCCTGCTCATTGAGAATCGGGATCGAATACTGGCTAATCTGCGCTGAACGCCGGTCACCATCGGGGTACTGCAGCGCATCGGCCGAGCACACGACGCCGTTGGCCACGGTCGCCGTCACCTGCACCGGACCCCACCGGGTATCCACCACTGGGCCGGTGTACTCCTTGGCATTCGAACAATCCGCTGACGACTGAGTCGAGGCCGAGGGCGTGGGAGTCGACTTCGTTCCGCCATCCGACTGCGCAGTGGTAGCCGGAGTCGGCGCGGGTGCCGTGTTGTCCTTCGCCGACACCGGCTTCGACTTCAACTCCGTTGCACTCGCCGAGTCATTGCCGGCCAACGCGCGCACACCCGGATCGAACAGCGCGACCAACGCGACCGCCGTTCCAGTGAGCGCAAGCGCGGGCGCACCGCGTCGCAGGAAGTTACCCATGCTCAGACACCGAACCTTTCGACATGGATGTTCTCCAACGGAACTCCACAAGCACGCGCGGACTTCTCAACCGCGCGCTCCAACGACTCCGGACCACACAGGTACACGTGCCGCTGCGCGATGTCTGGAACCGCTTGGCGCAACATGTCAGGACGGAAGGGATCTCCCCCACCGAACAGCTTGCGCGGTCCGGCCAACACGAACAGACGTCCACCACGGGCGGCGAGCAACTGCTCAATCTCGGCACGGTGCACCAAGTCTTCCTCGTTCTTCACACGCGCGACCAAGATCGGCTGCTGGTCGGCAGTGCAATCCTCAACCACCGCACGCAGCGGCGCCAAGCCCACTCCACCACCAACGAGCAGTACCTTCTCGCCCTCAGAACGCTCGGCTGTCATTCGGCCGTAGGGACCTTCAAGGAACGCACGCGTTCCGACCGGCAACTGATGAATCGCGTCGGACCCATCACCCAAACTCTTGATGGTGAAACGCAATCCACGATTGGTGGGTGCCGCCGACAGCGACACGGGGTGCGCCTGCCACAGCAAGTCGCCGTGCCCGAAGCGCAGCAGGAAGTACTGGCCAGCGGTCGCACGCAGTCGCTTCAGCCCAGGGCCAGCGATGTGCACGCTGGCCACCTCCGGCGCTTCGTACGTTACGGCCGTGACCCGAAGCGGACGACGCAGGAATGCACGCAACAGGTCACCGAAACGGTCGAACAACACGATGACCAGAACAGCGACGTAGAGCGCCACCCACCACCAGGTGCCGATCTTGTCGCCCACGAAGTCCGAGCCCAGCGTGAGTTGGTGGCCGAAGCCGAGCAGCACGGCCAAGTACGCAGTGAGGTGAATGAAGTACCACGTCTCGTAATGAACTGCTGTACGAATTCGGCGGTACGAGGAGATCCCGATCAACAGGAAGAGCACGAGCGCTGCGGTCGCCGCCCACAGCCATTGCTGGGTCTGCATCAAATTCCACAGTTCTGGCAGCAGCCCACGCTTCTCAAGTCCGCCGTAACCGATGAGCGATACCACCGTGTGCACGAACACGAGGAACACAGTCCCGGTGCCCACCCAGCGGTGCCATCCGAGCATCCGGTCGAGCCCGTAGCGACGCTCAAGCCAGCGAGGACGCGCCACCAGCAGAACGCCCCCAAGGGAAGTAAGGGCGGCCGCAAGGCCGGTGAGTTGTGCCAGGGCGATCCAGGTGTCGTTTCCGCCGGCCAGGAGTTGGGTAAATCCACCGTGTCGCCACCACAGCCCGAGTGTGACTCCAGTGATGAAGAGCACCACCAGACTGACGTCGAAGGCCGTCACGCGCGTCGAGCGTGCGGAAGGCAGTCGACGCGGCGGAGCCAGCGGCTGGCCAGCCGACATGGCCACCTCCAGGCGGTCCGGGGTAATCGTCACGGTTGTTCTCCTCTCATCGTGTCGATTCTTCCCCCGTAGCGCAGGCCTCAAGCGCCATGACGGGCCTTGCTGACACTCCCCGAACACAGTCCGGACCCCACTCGCACCCTCGCAGCGCGCTCACAGGTTCGTCACAGGTTCACCGCAGCCGGCTGCCAGATTCGCGACCGGCACAATGGGGTGATGACCACGGCTCGGGTGCGAACATTCCATGCCCGACGAGGCCGTCTCGGACCGGAATTGAACGACGCTCTCGACGACCTACTCCCCCGCTATGCGGTGGCAGTCCAATCCCCCGGTGACCCGTCTGATCTGTTCGACCCGCCCCTTCCCGTGGTGCTCGAAATCGGATTCGGCATGGGCGACGCCACGCTGGCCATGGCCCGCCTCGAACCCGACCGCGGCATCCTCGCCGTCGACGTACACACCCGTGGAATCGCCTCCCTCGCACGCGCACTCGATTCCGAGGGTCTGACCAACGTGCGCGTGGCACACGGCGATGCGGTCACGCTGGTGGAGGCACTTCCGGAAAGCTCTCTAGCAGGCATCAGGGCATGGTTTCCCGATCCGTGGCCCAAGGCACGTCACCACAAGCGCCGCCTCGTTCAACCCGTCACCGTCGCGCTGCTGGCCTCACGGCTGCAGCAGGGAGGCACGCTGCACTTCGCCACCGACTGGCCCGAGTACGGCGAGCAGATGCTCGAGGTGGTCAGCGCTCATTCCTCGCTGGTTTTGCCCGGCACGGGCTTCACACCACGGCCCGAGTGGCGGCCCGTGACGCGATACGAGAAGGCTGGCCTCACGGCAGGTCGCCCCGTGGTCGATCTCATCGCAACTCGCGCGTGACCGGTCTCTGCGAGCGACTCCCGGTTCGGCGCACGCAAGTGCCTTTGCTAGGCTCGGCTCCGCGCGCCGCTAGCTCAATTGGCAGAGCAGCTGACTCTTAATCAGCGGGTTCCCGGTTCAAGTCCGGGGCGGCGTACCAACGTAATGTCTACGACGACGCCCCAGCACGCACCGTCACCTATTCAGGAACGTGCGCATCCCCCTGCACCACGACGTCACGCCGCGTCTTCGCTCCGAGCGCGTAGAAGATGACGCCCATCACGATGAAGATGAGTAGCGGCACCAAGTTGGTGATCAAGAACGTCACCCCTTCGCCGGCTTCCCAACCGTCAGGTCGGTAGTCATCACCGAACCAGTCGACACCCAGTCCAGGCAAGAACAGCTGAATCGTCGCGAACAGGATCAAAATCGTGAGCAGAGCCGAAACGAACGTCGGCCACGGCGCCTTGTAGGGCCGAGCAACATCAGGAAGTCGGCGCCTGAGCACCGCCAGCGCCGGGAAGATCAGCAGGTAACTGATGAGGGTTGTCGAGATCGCCAAGCCCAGAACGGTGGTAAATGCACGACTCGTGTTGTCACCGACGAAGTAGCGCGTTGCAAGCAACACAATCGTCGAGATCACTCCGGAGAGAATGTTGACGCGCACCGGAGTTCCGAAACGCGCTGAAATGACTCCCAGCGAACGCGGGCCTGCACCATCGAAGGCTGACACGGCCAGCGCACGGTCGCTTCCCATAATCCACGTCACGCCCGAGGTTAGTAGGCAGATGATGAACAGCAACGCGGCGAAGTCGCCGAGAATCATGCCCATTCCGGTGAGTTCAACGACGAGAGCGCCATCGGCATCGGTTGCGACACTTCCGCCGAACACCGTGAACACCGACTGAATCGCATCGACGAATCCGCCAAGACTCGTTACTTGGTCGGTGGGCAACACCAGCAAGATGCCCAGAATCGGCAGACCGTACAGGAAGATTGCGGCAATCGCGGCGCGGAAGATTCCGAAGGGAACGTCCTTCTGCGGGTCGGTCATCTCGTCGCCCGCAGAGCTGGGGAGTTCGAAGCCGACGAAGTTGAACATCAAGACGCCGACCAATGCGATGAAGCCGGGGTAGGTCACCCCGAAGTCGCCAAATCCGAACCCGTGGATTCCGTTCTTGATCGCGAAGAGAATGACCGCGATCGTGAATCCGCCCAGCAGCACAAAGCGGGCGTACGCGCCGATGGTCGGAATCCACTTGCCGACTTGGAACGACAGGATCGCCGCTAACACTCCGACCCACACGAAGATCAACGTGAAGACGTACCACGCCGCGCCATCGAGTCCCTCGTCTTGGTGCAAGAAGAACTTGCCGAACGTGAAGGCCGCGAGAGTCGCCAGCGACCCACCGAGCCACACCGGGTTAGTAATCCAGTACAGGAAGTTGTTGATGGCACCGGCCAAGCGTCCGAAGGCCAGGCGAGCCCACACGTAGGGGCCGCCTTCTTCGGGAAATGCCGATCCGAGTTCAGCGAAGAGCAACGCTGACGGGATGAAGAAGATGACGGCGAGGATGGCCATCCACGTGAACGCCTCAGCGCCACTAGCGGCAACCGTTCCGATGGTGTCGACACCGACGAGCGTGCAGATCAAGAAGAACAGGATGTCGAAACGGCCGAAATGCTTTTGAAGTTTGGCCTTTTCCTCGACCTCGGCGCGAGTGACATCGTGCTGCTCGTGGATCGGTGTGGTCATGCTGCTCCTTCGGATACCGGGCGTGGCTACGACCCCCTAGGGCAGAGGTTAGGGCACGCTTGGTAGTCCACGGGGGAACAACGGCAGATTGCGTAGGGCTGAGTTTCAGTCCTGGATCGCGAGGAAGGCTGACAGTGCGAAGCCCGCAGCTGCCGCGAGCCCAGCCCAGCGGCCCGCACCACGCACAGCAATCGGAATCATTTCATTGACGACGACCACGATCATCGCGCCGGCAGCGATTCCTTGAATGATCGAGATACGTGCGGGCGGAGCGCCACTCAGCACCACGTACCCCAAGATTCCGGCAACCGCGCCGATGATCACGATCATTGCGAAGCGCAACAGCACTCGCGAGAATGCGATGCCACCCGCAAGCAACGCCGCAGCCACACCAATAGCTTCGGGAAGGCCCGCGAGGAAAACCGCGGCGACCAACGACACCGACACCACGCCGCTGAATACGGTGATGCCGATCGCGATCGACTCAGGAACACCATCGAGCACCATGCCGATGGTGAGGTTGCGTGCCTCGGCAGCACTGGCGGCAGGCACTTCACCCAACGGTTCGTCGTTAGCGCGCTCAGCAGCAGCTTCGAGCGGCGCCTCCGGGCGCTCGGATTCACCGCGTGACTCCAGCCACTGCGTGACGACCCAGAAGCCGACCGCTCCGATGGCGAGCCCGACACCCGTGGGTCGCGACCCCCCCGCCTTGTATGCCTCGGCCAGCAGGTCAGTCGTCACTGCACAGATGACCGCACCGGCACCGACACCCATGACCACGCCGAGCCACTTAGGTCGGGTGAGTTGAGGCACCCACCGACATAGCAAGGCACCGACGACGAGCGCTGATTGAGCAAGAGCGGCCCAGAAGGCGGCGGTCCACATGCAGGCGAGCCTACTCGCCGGACTGAGCGCGCACGGCGCGGCACAGACCGAGCAGAAGCGCGCGTGCGAGCTCGGGTTTGCGATCGAGCAGCTTGCTAAACCTCCACGCCGGAATCGCAATCGTCAGCATCGGCGTGGTGGTGACCACCGTGGCTGTACGCGGGCCACCATCGATCAACGAGATTTCGCCGAAGTAATCGCCCGGGCTGAGCCGACGCACGTGACGTTCGCCCACCAGCACATCCGCTTCACCTTCAAGGATCAGATGGAAGGACGCGCCTGACTCACCTTCGTCGATCACGACGCGTCCCGCATCGTGAAATACCTCGTGTGAAATTTCAGCGATCGCCTTCACATCGCTACGACTCAAGTCGGCAAAAAGAGGCACCGAGCGAATCGAATCAACCAACGCTGACGGCATGACCCCAGCATATTGGCCGAGCTACAGGTAGAGACCGGTTCCTTCACTACTCACTCGACTCGCCGCCACGGCGTGCACATCGCGCTCGCGCAGCATGACGTACTCGGCGCCACCGATCTCGACTTCACTGAGATCTTCAGGTTCGAACAGCACCTGATCGCCCACTTCGATGTTCTTCACGTTGGGGCCAACTCCCACGACGTTGGCCCACACCAACCGTTTGCCCACGGCGGCCGTTGCAGGAATGAGAATGCCGCCAGTGGACCGACGCTCACCTTCGGCACCGCTTTCGCGCACCAATACACGGTCATGCATTAACTTGATCGGAACCGAGCCATCGGCACGTGGCGTTGAATCGGGGATGCCTTCGCGGGGAGCGTTCACCGAAGTCAGACCGTACTCAGACCGGAAGGCATGTCGCGCGCGAACTCAGAGTTGGGCGAAGCGAGCGATTTCCTGCAAGGGCGACGGGACGAGGCGCTTAGGCACCGGAACCCACATCACGTCGGGCATCTTCTTCATCGTGCGTGACCGCGAGTACGAGTGAAGACCCTTGCGCAGCAGCACCACGCCGACGACAACGGCAGCGGTGGCGGCCACACGCTCGACGCGCACGCCACCGTCTTCCTTGAAGTAGATGCCCTTCACCTTCGCCAAGCCACTCTTGAGGATGTTCTCGGGCTTGACCTTGTCCTGCAGTGTGTCGAGCGTTCCGGCGATACGGTCGCGAGTCGCTGCGATATCGGCCTCAATTTGATCGGCCGAGCGGGGCTTGGGGGTTTCGGTGGTGTCGCTCACGAGCCACACTGTACGCGGTCGCGGGATGGCCTGCGAGAGGGATTCCCCCAACGACCCCGTCTGCGGCCGATCAGAGCGCGCTGGCGGGCGCTCTCACCGGCTCAGAAGCACCGTGATCGTCAAGGCCAGCACTGCGGCGCAAACCCTTGCCTCCGGTGATGGCGAGCACCACGACGAACACCGCAGCACCCACCAGCACGATCATGGTGCCCGACGGAACTCCGGCGAAGTACGACAGATACATGCCCATGAGCCCGCACATGGCGCCGATCACCGTCGAGAGCCACAGCATGCGGCCGAAGGAATCAGTGAGCATGCGCGCCACCACTGCCGGAATCACCAGCATGGCCGCCACCAGCGTGACACCGATGACGGTGAGGGTGGCCAGGATCGCCAACGACAACACGATCATGAGGCCCGCCTCGATGCGACCGACGTTGACTCCCGAGACGTCAGCGACATCGGGGTCGAAGGTGCTGAACAGTAATGCGCGGTAGCGCAAGAACACGAATGCGCCGGTGATGGCGCAGACTGCCAGCAACCCATAGATCTGCATCGGCGTGATTCCAAGAATGGAACCGAATAGCGCGTTGTCGAAAGCCGGACCTGATGTTCCGAATTTGGCAAAGAGTGCAACACCGAGTGCGAACGACGCCGTAGTGATTACACCGATCGCTGCGTCGGCGCCCACTCGACTGCGACGAGCCACCTGCGTGATGGCGAGCGCGCTGGCAATTCCCCAGAGCCCGGCGCCAATGATGTACAACTGCGCAGCGAAGAGTTGGAACGCGGCGAAACCGCCGAAAACTGCGTGCGAGAGTCCGTGGCCGATGTACGACATTCCGCGCAGCACGATGAAGACACCCACGAAACCCAGCAGCGCGCCCGACAGGGTGGCAACCAGTAGTCCCTTTTGGAAAAAGGCGAACTGCAGCGGCTCGAAAATGGTGTCCATCAGGCTGACTTCCTACGATCGGCCATCTCAGGAGCGGCATCGACGACCACCGGCATACCGAGGTGCTCGAGAACTTCCATGCGTGCACCATAGGTCTGTTCGAGCACGTGCGGAGTGATCACGTCGTGCGGAGTACCCGAGGCAATAATGCGGCCGTTGACGCACACCAGATGCGGCAGGTGCGCTGCCATTCCGTTGAGATCATGCGTCGTGAGCACGATCGCCATTCCGTCTTCGTGCAGGTCACCGAGCAGATGCAGCACATCGTGGCGCGTCGACACATCGACCCCGCTGGTGGGCTCGTCGAGAAGCAAGAGGTTTGGCTTACGCAGCAGAGCACGAGCTAGGAACATGCGCTGCTGTTGGCCACCCGAGAGTTCGCGGATGTGGCGCGACGCAAGGTCGCTAATGCCCAACCGTTCAAGCACCGCCTGCACTTCGGCTCGCTCGGCCTTCGTTGGCCACGGCGCGATGCGCCCCGATGTGCGTGACATCAACACGCATTCGAACACCGTGACGGGGAAATCCCAATTCACGGTTTCAAGCTGCGGAACATACGAGATGCGCAGATCCTTCGATCGCGACATCGCGCCACCCATCGGATCGAGAGTTCCAAGCAGCACACGCAACAGCGTGGTCTTGCCTGCGCCGCTCGGCCCGACGATTCCGGTGAACTGATCTTCACGCACTTCGAAGTCGACGTTGTGCAAGACATGGCTGCCGCGATAGCCCGCGTCAACGGCGAGCATGTCGATGAGAACGGGGCCTATTCCGGTGCCGGTCATTGGGGGTACTCCGCCGTGTCGGGTGTGGTGCTCTGTTGCGTTGAGACCTGCTCGAGGTTGGTGGTCGTGCCACCCAGACCCTTGATCATGGTGAGGTAGTCGTACTTCATCAGCCCGAGCCACGAGTGATCTGCCTCGCCGGGAACGCCCGGCAGATCGTCGTCGCGCAAGGTGCTTTCGTAGCGCGCGCCCGTCGCATCGCCGACTTCCTGCAGCACCTTCGACGGAAAGACTTCCGAGCCGAAGATGACCTTCACGTTCTGATCCTTCACCTGCTGGATCAGAGCCGCAACATCTTGCGGGTTGGGGTCAGAGAAGTTCTCCGGCTGAACCGCGCCCACCACCTTCCAGCCAAAGTCCTTGGCGAAGTAGGCGTAGGCGTCGTGGTAGGTCAAAAGAGTGAGATTGCTTTCGGGAACAGTGGTCTGATCTTTGCGAAGAGCGTCGGCAAGTTCGGTGGTCTTCTTCTCGAACGCCGTAGCGTTGGCCTGGTAGTAGGCGGCATTCGCCGGGTCTTTGGCCGCCAAGGTGTCAGCGATGACATACGCGTACTTGGCCGCGTAGAAGGGGTCGGTCCACAGGTGCGGATTGGGTTTGCCACCTGACTTCGGGAACGAGAAGTCGTAGATGTAGTCACTCTCGGGCAGGATTTTGGGCCCGACCGACACGATCTCGGCACCCGGCTTGAGGTTGGTTTGGGCAAGTTCAGTGGTGGGGTCTTCAAGTTTGAGCCCATTGACGAACACAATGTCAGCAGTACTGAGCAGTTGGGCGACGGCTGGTTCGGGCTCAAAAGTGTGCGAATTGGTGCCCTCAGGCACGATGCCCTTCACCTGGGCCTTATCGCCGGCCACCGTTGAGGCGATCGAGGTGATCGGAGAGACGGTCGTGGCCACCAGGAGCCTGCCGGAGCCGCTTGAGGCACCGGGGTCGCTGTACTGCCCAGACCCGCACGCGGCGAGCGCTCCGATCGCCACGCACGCAACGGCGGCCAGACGAGTGCGTCGCCGGATCACGAGCGGGGTGATCATCAGAACTCCTGAACTGGTGGGGCGCCTGAACGCGCTAGGTAGGCGCTTGGGTGCCCCCGATGCGGATGGTGACTGAAGTTTACGTCCAATTCCACGCACCTGCAAAAGATGTGCAATAGCGAGCGATTGCCAGTCGAGGTGCGGTGGCGCCCACTGCACCCCGGTCCCGGCTAGCGTGGGCACATGACCACTCGACTAGAGCCTGGCGCCCTGGCCCCCGCCTTCACCCTGACGGACGATTCGGGCCAGAAAATCTCGCTCAAGGGCCTCACCGGACAGCGGGTCATCCTCTACGCCTACCCCGCCGCCCTCACTCCCGGCTGCACCACGCAGGCCTGTGACTTCCGCGACCGCCTCGACTCATTCGCGAGCGAGGGATTCACCCTGCTCGGCATTTCCCCCGACTCCCCCGAAAAACTCGCGAAGTTCCGCGAAAAGGAGGGCCTGACCTTTCCGCTGCTCTCCGACCCCGATAAGTCGGTGCTGGAGAAGTACGGCGCCTACGGTGAAAAGAAGCTGTACGGCAAGACGGTGGTCGGAGTCATCCGCTCCACCTTCGTGATCGACGCCACCGGAAAGATCGAACTGGCACAGTACGCCGTCAAGGCCACCGGCCACGTCGCGAAACTGCGACGCGATTTGGGTCTCGATGACTGAGCACGGTGGCGTGCTGTTGCGCCCCGCCACCGCCGACGACGCGCCAGCAGTCGCCTCCATCAGCCGAGCCGCACGCGAAAGCGCGATGCCGTGGCTACCGGTGTTGCACACTCCCGAGGAAGACCTCGCGTTCTTCTCGGCCACCCTGTTGGGCGAGAACAGCTGGGTAGCACTCGTTGACCATGCAGTCGTGGGATTCATCTGCGTCAAAGGCGAACAGATCGACCACCTCTACGTCGATCCGGCGCACCAAGGCCACGGCATTGGAAGCGAACTGCTCTCGGTGGCTCAGGGACTCGGAACGCCGTCGCTGACGTTGTGGGTGTTTGAGCGCAATCACGCAGCGCGTGATTTCTACTCCGACCACCGGTTTGAAGAAGTCGAACGCACTGACGGAGCCGGCAACGAAGAACGCGAACCCGACGTACTGATGCGGTGGACCCGCTAAAGGTCCACTTGGTGCGGAAGGCGGGACTTGAACCCGCACGCCCTAGAGCACAGGAACCTAAATCCTGCGTGTCTGCCAATTCCACCACTCCCGCGCGCTCACGAGTGTAGGCAACGACGCCGCGAGAGCACCTGCGGGCATCAGTGGTCGGGCAAGGACAGCAGTTCAGCGAGGATCGGAGCGAGGGCCTGCAGTGCCTTGCCGCGATGACTGATGGCGTCTTTGTCGGCCGGCTGCATCTGTGCCGTCGTGATGTCGTGGCCGTCGGGCACGAACACCGGGTCGTAGCCGAAACCGTGAGTACCGATGGGCGCCTCAACCAAGTGACCCTCAACAACACCCTCAACGACGCGCTCGATGGCCACGCCTGACTCGGCATCGGGCACCACCAAGGCGGCCGCGCATACGAACTGCGCACCACGCCGCGAGGTTGGTACGTCGGCGATCTGTCCGAGTAGCAAGTTGAGGTTGGCTACATCGTCACCGTGGCGACCACTCCATCGTGCCGACAGCACGCCTGGCATTCCGTTGAGTGCGTCGACGCACAAACCACTGTCGTCGGCGATGGCGGGTAACCCAGAATGCGCACTGACCGCACGTGCCTTCAGAAGGGCATTGCCGGCGAAGGTCGATTCGGTTTCGGCCACATCAGGGGCGTCATCGGCTGGCGGTACGAGTTCGACCTCAACCCCGCAGTCGATGAGAATGCGCTGCAGTTCGGCCAACTTGTGAGAGTTGCGCGTCGCCAGCACGACCTGGTGCACGGCCATGGTCAGTCGCGAACGGGAAGCGGTGCCGCAAGAGCCGCAACCTGCATGGTCGTCAGATCAGCAATGCCGCCAGCCGCCAGATCGAGAAGCTGATTGAGTAATGCGCGATCGAAGGGAACACCCTCGGCGGTTCCTTGCACCTCAACGAAATCACCTGAACCGGTCATGACCACGTTCATGTCGGTGTCGGCGCGCACGTCGTCGTCGTAGTGCAGATCGAGGCGCGGGACTCCGTCGATGATGCCGACACTGACCGCGGCCACCGAGTCGGAGAGAACGGCGGCGCCAGCGCGCACGATGCCCTTGCCGGTTGCCCACGCCACCGCGTCGGCCAAGGCAACATAAGCGCCGGTAATGGCCGCAGTGCGCGTTCCGCCATCGGCCTGCAACACGTCACAGTCAATGACCACGGTGTTTTCGCCGAGTGCACCGACGTCGACGACTGCGCGCAACGAACGGCCCACGAGGCGCGAGATTTCCTGAGTGCGTCCGCCGAGGCGACCCTTGACCGACTCGCGGTCAGAACGCGAGTTCGTCGCGCGAGGCAGCATGGCGTACTCGGCCGTGACCCAGCCCTCACCGGACCCCTTCTTCCAGCGCGGTACCCCCTCAGTGAACGACGCGACACAAAGCACACGCGTGCGCCCGAAGGAGACCAAACATGAGCCTTCAGCCGCATCGAGCCACCCGCGCTCGAATGTCACCTCGCGCAGAGCGTGATCGGAACGGCCATCAGAACGAGGTGTGGGGGTTGCCATGGCCACGACCCTACCCGTGGGGTCTCACACGTCGATGACAAGTCCGGAGCGAGCGATCACCAGCGAACCGTCAAAGTGCGGTCGAGCTTCGGCCTCGATGTCGCTCACGGGGTTCCACGGCACCAAGTGGGTCAACACCAACTGACCTACCCCCGCCAGTGTGGCCTGCGCTGCCGCCTGCGCAGCGGTCATGTGAATGTCGGCTGCTTCGTCGACGACGTGCGCCACTTCCTCGGTGAGGAACGACGCCTCGAACAGCGCGAGGTCGGCACCGCGCGTGATGTCGATCAGCGCATCGGTCGGCCCGGTGTCACCGGAGAACACTAATGAACGCCCGCCTGCCTCAACGCGAGTCGCGTACGCCGTGACCGGATGCCGCATGCGCGACACGGTCACGGTGAACGGCCCAATCTGTTGCTCGGCAGTGTGTTCGCGGAAGTCGAAGATTTCGGCCATGGCGGCAGTCGACGAGTCGGAGTACATCGTGACGATGCGATCAGCGACTCCGCGCGGACCAATCACCGGTAGCGCGGGCAACGGACCTTCCGGGTGATACTTGCGCGCGACATACAACGACCCAACGTCAGCGACATGATCGAGATGCAGATGCGAGAGCAGCACCGCGTCAATTGCACGGAGGTCGGCGTAAACCTGAAGCACCCCGAGCGCACCGTTGCCCAGATCAAGCACCAGTCGATGCCCGTCATGCTCAACCAGATAGCACGACGCAGGTGAGTCAGGGCCGGGAAACGATCCGGAACAGCCAACGATGGTGAGCTTCATCAGTTCGCCAGGGTCGCAGTGCCGAAAGTGTCGGGGCGCAACGTCAGTGCCGAGCCGAGAATGCGGCGACCGAATTGGGCGAACGCTTCGGGATCGCCAGTGGTGAGGAATGAATGCACGGGATCGGGAAGCGAGGTGTCACGCAGCAAGTCGTGCGCCACGAGCGTGCGGTAGACATCCTTTGCAGATTCTTCGGCGCTCGACACGAGCGTCACCTCGTCACCAACCACGTGCTGGATGGCACCCGCGAGCAGCGGATAGTGCGTGCAGCCGAGGACCAAGGTGTCGACTCCTGCGTCGCGAACCGGATCGAGGTACTCGTGCGCCACATTCATCACTTCGGGCCCGGTGGTGATTCCCGCTTCGACGAACTCAACGAAGCGGGGGCACGCTTGCGTGACCAGCGTGAGTTGCGGAGCCGCTGCGAACTTGTCGTCGTACGCACGCGAATTGATCGTGGCCTGCGTTCCGATCACACCGACGCGGCCGTTGCGCGTGACATTCACCGCCCGCCGCACGGCCGGTGCAATCACCTCAACGACCGGGACGTCGTAGCGCTCACGCGCATCGTGCAACACCGCCGCCGACGCGGAGTTGCACGCGATGACGAGAATCTTGACTCCTTGATCTACCAACTCATCAAGAATCTCCAGCGCAAAGGCGCGCACTTCGGCGAGCGGGCGCGGCCCATAGGGTGCGCGCGCGGTGTCCCCCACGTAGATGACAGGTTCGTGGGGAAGTTGGTCGAGTACGGCGCGCGCCACCGTGAGACCCCCGAGTCCGGAGTCGAACATTCCAATGGGTGCGTCAGCCACAAGACCACACTAGCCAGCCACATCAGCAGATTCCGCCCGACTGTCATGCACGCGACACACCCCCCGTTTACACCTCACATGTAGCGAAACACGATGCTGATTTGGGATTCTGTGCTTGCGCGCGGCCACCGGGCCGCCACCAGACAAGGAGTTTGCAATGTCGACTGCAGGACTCGACAAGCGGCCCGGGGGCGTCACGCTCGTGGCCCTACTGATCTTCATCGCCGCGATCGTCAACATCATCTTCGGCTTCTGGTTGATTCTCTCGCCTGTCGGCGAGAACCCCACGATCGACAACAGCCTCGGCCAGGCGAAGGACGTTCCGACTCTCTGGCTCATTATGAACGGTCTGCTCACGCTGCTACTCGGTTTGATCTACGTCTGGCTCGGCCGGATGACTCTTGCTGGCTCGGCCTCAGCACAGGTTCTGATTCAGGTGCTGGCCGTCATCAACATCGTGTTCGCACTGTTCCGACTTGCTGACTGGTCGGGTTGGCTCGCGATTGTCATCAACGTGCTCATTCTTGGGCTTGTCAGCACCAAGGGTGCGAAGGCCTGGTTTACGCGCCTGCCATAGTTAGGCCCACAGTTGGCCGTCGAGGGCATCCTCTGCTTCATCGAGGGTGCCCTCGTACGCGCCTGTCGACAGATACTTCCAGCCGCCATCGCACACGATGAACGCGATGTCAGCCCGCTCGCCGGCCGCGACCGCTTTGCTGGCGCAATTGAGCGCCGCGTGCAAAATTGCGCCGGTCGAGATACCCGCGAAGATTCCCTCGAGTTCGAGAAGTTCGCGCGTACGTCGCACCGCATCTCGAGGACCCACTGAGAATCGCGTCGTGAGAATGGTGGGGTCGTACAACTCGGGAACGAACCCCTCGTCGATGTTGCGCAGGCCGTAGACGAGCTCGCCGTAGCGCGGCTCGGCTGCCACGATCTGAATTCCGGGAACATGCTCGCGCAGAAATCGACCCGCGCCCATCAACGTTCCGGTGGTGCCGAGGCCCGCAACGAAGTGCGTGACGGTGGGAAGGTCAGCGAGGATTTCCGGACCAGTGCCGCAGTAATGTGCGAGCGCATTGGCCGGGTTTCCGTATTGGTAGAGCATCACCCAGTGGTCGTTCTGCGCGGCGAGTTCACGTGCGACACGTACGGCCTCGTTCGACCCGCCGGCCGCCTGCGACGGGATGATCTCGGCACCCCACATGCGCAGCAACTGCACCCGCTCACCCGATGCGTTTTCGGGCATCACACACACCAGCCGATAGCCCTTGATCTTGCACGCCATGGCCAGAGAGATTCCGGTGTTGCCGCTCGTCGGTTCAAGAATCGTGTCGCCCGGCGACAGCGTTCCGTCAGTCTCGGCGGCCTCAATCATCGCCAAGGCGGCACGGTCTTTCACCGAACCGGTTGGGTTGCGATCCTCAAGCTTGGCCCACAAGCGCACCTCGGACGACGGCGACAGACGCGGCAGACCCACGAGCGGCGTGTTGCCCACCGAGTCGAGAAGTGATTCGTAGCGCATGGTGCTCAGCCGAGGTCGGCGGACCCGCCAGCAACCGCGGGGAGGATCGTGATCGAGCTACCGTCAGAGACAGGCGCTTCAAGCCCGCCCATGAAACGCACATCTTCGTCGTTGACGTAGATGTTCACGAACCGGCGCAGTGAACCATCGTCGTCAAGAAGTCGCTCGCGCAGACCGGGGTGACGCGTTTCGAGGTCGTCAATCACCGCCGCGAGAGAGTCGCCTGATGCCTCAACGGTCTTGGCGTCGCCCGTGTAGGGACGCAAGATCGTAGGGATCCTCACCTCGATGGCCATGTCACTCCTGTCGTCAGTCACGTGATGGTTCAACCACCCGCCGGCCTCCATCATTCCGTGCTGGGGGCAACTCCCACCACTCGGACCTCTTCCTCGGTGATCTGCCCGTCGACAATCCGGTACGAGCGCAGCTCGTAGGGGCCGTCTTCTGAGCCTGTTTCACGTGTAGAGACCAGCACATAGTGTGCGTGGGGTTCTGAGGCATACGAGACATCGGTGCGCGACGGGTAGGCCTCGGTGGCCGTGTGCGAGTGGTAAATCACCACGGGTTCCTCATCGCGGTCATCCATATCGCGGTACAGACGCAGCAGGTCGAGCGAATCGAACTCGTAAAAGGTGGGCGAGCGGGCCGCGTTCACCATCGGAATGAAGCGCACGGGCCGATCGCTTCCGACAGGCCCCGCGATCACACCGCACGCCTCGTCGGGGTGATCAGCGCGCGCGTGGGCAACCATGGCGTCGACAAGATCGGCACGGATTTCCAACATGCGGTCAGTGTAGATGCGCCAGCCCTCAATGCCGGCAGCCCCGCTCGTGCGCTTCGCACCGGGCCTGCGCTATCGCCGGGATCTCCCCGCTTGTGCATGATTGAAGAGACGCTCAATCATGCACAGGCGGGCAGTCGCGCTACCTCTCTCCCAAAAGTGCTCGCTCAAGTCGATCTCTCACGACATTGGGCCTCCGAATGAGATCCTCCGTCATCCAGCGCACCACTCGGTATCCATCGTCAGTCATCAATTCCTCTCGCCGCTTTTCTGCAACCAAATCCCCGCCCCCTCGGTATTTCAACGCACCGTCTGCCTCCCCCACGACCCGCGCCTGACGCCACAGAAAGTCGACGCGAGCGATGAACTCTCCGTCGATGGTGATGACGACCTGCAGCTCGGGGAGCGGCAACTTCCACTCAATGAAGCAACCGAATGAACGCGATTCCAAGGGCGACTCACGACGTGGATCGAGGAGCGGAATGGCCAGTGCGATGGTTCGGGATCCCCTAGCGTGCCCCAACCGCTTCGCCACCACCTCGAGGTCATCGCGCCCAAACAGGCGCCGTCTCAACGCCGCATCTCCCGCCACGAGAGCTCGAGTAAGCCCACCGTCACGCGCGAGATCAGCCCACGTTCTCGCGGGACTTGTCACCGCGGGAACACCGCTCATCAGTTCGCTCGGATCGACCCTTCCTGCCCGAAGGCGAACACCAACTCGGTTTCCAGTCCAGGCACCCGGGGGAACCGTCAGTTGGACGCGATCGGGAGGTGGGTCGAGCAGTGACATCCCATGTACCAGCGCCGCTGATTCATGTGAGATCGCAGCGCTCGGAAAGTGCAGCCCCGCCGCAGTGGCCCGGTGAACATGTTCGAGGCGCTGCTGTTCAAACGGATCCTTGGGCATGGGGGCGGCCTCCGTTCGCAGGTAGTACCCAGGCCGCAACCGAATCCATCGCCCACTTGCGACGCGGTGCTGCACCTGACCGCGCGTGAGTCCCGCCGCGCCCGCCTGCTCACGTGTCACGATCGCAGGAAGCCCTACCGGGTCGGAGTCAATGAGCGTGACCATGACCAGCAGAGTGCACGATCCGGACCTATTCCCGTTTAAACCATCCACAGGCGACCCATCTCCCCGCCTGTGCAGGATTGACCGGGTCCTCAATCGTGCATACGCGGGGACTCGCGCGATGCCGCTACTTCATCAGGGCATTGACCAAAGCGTCCTGCAGCCAGGTGAGCCAGTCATAGATCACGGCCCCCTGCTCCGCCTCGGGGTCACCCTCGATGCGCCGACGCCACTCGCCCTCGTCATCGTCAACGGCGAGCCGGCTCGCCAACACCAGACGCAAGTCGTTGAGGCTACCCAGCCAGGCTTGAGAATCCTCACGCGTGAACTCGGCCTGCCCATCGCTCGCGGCCAACGTCACCAAGCCCGCCTTCACTGTCGCGGCGCGCTCGGCCTTGCCCTCACGCAATGAGCGTTCAGTGAATCGGCGGAAGTCGGCGGACGCCGCCTCATCATCTTTGTAGGCGTCAGGAAGCAGTCGGTGAAGCGCGGGATCAACGGGAATTTCAGCATGCGCGTCGATTCCGACCAATGCGGCCAACGGATCGGCGTCCGGATCGACCGGCGAAGGTGACACGAGGTCGCTCAACTGTTGAACGAGGTCATCGAGCACGGTGATCTCAACCGGGTCAAGGCGCAGGCGGATCGTGCCGCCACGCGATCTGCTGAATCCGCGCTTCACGTCAGTCGTCTTTCTGCAAGGTGGCCCACAACCCATACGAGTGCATCGCCGTCACATCGCGTTCCATCTCTTCGCGACTTCCGTTCGACACGACGGCCCGCCCCTTCTCGTGGACATCGAGCATGAGCTCGGTCGCCTTCTCCTTGGAATACCCGAAGTACTCCATGAACACGTGCGTCACGTAGCTCATCAGGTTGACCGGATCATTCCAGACAAGCGTGATCCAGGGGTGTTCTGGCATGACAACTGTGTCCGAATCAGTGCGCTCGATCTCGACCGGGGCGATACTCACCCCCACATCGTGGCACGCGCCTCGCCATCGCACCCCCTACCCTTGGTACATGGAGCCCGTTGAGGTCGAGATCGCCCCGCGCGACCCCCTGCTGCCCGAGCCACCACTCCTTGAGCGCATCCGCTGCGGAGTCATCGGTGACGACCAGTTGATGTGGGGTCCCTATGGGCCGCGACGCGTCACCTACGCTGACTACACGGCCAGCGGCCGAGCCTTGAGCTTCCTTGAGGACTTCATCCGTGAGGAAGTGCTGCCGCGCTACGCCAACACGCACACCGAGTCGAGCGGCACCGGACTTCAGACCAGCCGTCTGCGCGAAGACGCACGAGGAATCATTCACTCGGCCGTCAACGGCAACGACTCAACGCGCGTCATTTTCACCGGTTCTGGTTCCACCGGCGCGATCGACAAGCTCATCGGAATCATGAATCTGCGACTCCCCGCCGACCTTGCGGCGCGCTATTCGCTGCTCGACTACATTCCTGCCGACGAGCGTCCGGTCGTGTTCATCGGACCGTTCGAACATCACAGCAATGAACTACCCTGGCGCGAATCCATCGCCGACGTCATCGTCATTCCCGAAGACGCCGACGGTTTCATCGACCTTGAGAAACTGCGCGCTGCCGTCAAGGCAAGCTCTCACCGTCCGCTACTCATCGGTTCTTTCAGCGCGGCCAGCAATGTCACCGGAATCATGAGCAACACCCATGAGGTGTCGCAAATTCTGCACGAGGGTGGCGCACTCGCGTTCTGGGACTATGCAGCCGCGGCTCCCTACATTGACATCGACATGAACCCCGACTGCACCCTGCACCCGCTCGCTCACAAAGATGCGGTGTTCCTGTCACCACACAAGTTTGTGGGCGGACCCGGAACCCCGGGAGTACTCATCGCGCGGGACGAACTGTTCGTCAACTCTGTGCCCGATGTGGTCGGTGGCGGCACTGTTGCGTACGTCAACCCCGACGAGCACCTGTATCTCACCGATCACATTCATCGCGAAGAAGGTGGCACCCCCGCCATCATCGAATCGATCAGAGCAGGCTTGGTATTTCACCTCAAGCAGGCGGTCGGAACCGACGTCATCCGCGCGCACGAAGACGACTATCTGCGCCGCGCAGTGCAGGCGTGGCGCACGCATCCCAATGTGCACGTACTCGGCAACCTTGAGGCCGAACGACTGTCGATTGTGTCGTTCACCGTGCAACGACCCGGCGGTCGCTACCTGCACCACAATCTCGTCGTCGCGATTCTTAACGACCTCTTCGGAATCCAGGCACGCGGCGGGTGCTCGTGCGCCGGCCCCTACGGCCACCGCCTCCTCGGAATCGACCTCGAGCACTCACATGAGTTCGAGCGAGAGATCACGCACGGCTGCGAAGGAATCAAACCCGGCTGGGTGCGCATCAACTTCAACTACTTCATTTCCGAAGTCGTCTTTCGCTACATCGTTGAAGCAGTCGCGCTGATTGCTGATGAAGGCTGGAAGTTGCTGCCCGACTACCGCTTCGACCTTGCGAGCGGGCGCTGGAAGCACCGCAACGGGCCGGTCGAACCGCCACTGCGACTAAGTCACTTGCGTTACGACGCTGACGGAGTACTGCGCTACCCACGACAAGTCGATCGAGCTGACGAGAGTGATTTGATCGGGTACCTCGTGGAAGCGCGCCGACTGCTCGGCGGTCTACCCGACCTCTCGGCCGATCTCGACGGACCGCTCGATCTCGGAGACGCAGTGAGCAGCGACTTTGAGCACCTGCGCTGGTTCGATCTGCCGGCCGTGTGCCTCGACGAGTCACCGCACCACTAATCGGTACTCAGCGAACCGTGACCACAATCGGAAGTGATGCTCCACGTGCATGGCTCGCACTGGCCGCCACGAGCACGCGGTAGCGCACCGAACCCGCCTTGCTGGTCGGCACTGCGAAACCGAATGCACCGGTCGCTGACGTTGACGCGGATGTGACCGCAGTCAGCACACCTGAAGTCGACATTGAGTACAGCGTCACCTTCTGCACTCCAAGGACGGGAGCCACACGACC
>CAIYMF010000225.1 GCA_903927265.1 uncultured bacterium
GCGATCACGACTCCGGCAATGTCTGCGTAGACCGACTCGTTCTCGCCAGCGATGAGGGATCCGATGTCGATGACCATGTCGATCTCCTGCGCACCTTGCGCCACTGCGATCGCAGCTTCCGAGGCTTTGGCTTGTGGTGACATTGCTCCGAGCGGAAAGCCGACGACGGTGCAGACCAGAACGTCGCTCTCGGCGAGCAGGTCGGTGACGAGCAGAACCCAACGGGAGTTCACACACACTGCGGCAAAGTTGTATTGCAGCGCTTCGGCGCAGAGTTGCTCGACGCGCGCCTGCGTTGCGGTGGGATCGAGCAGCGTGTGGTCGATGCGGCCAGCGAGTGTGGTGGCGTGACGGCGTGCGGCAGGTGACATGGGACAAGCATGCCGTAATAGTCGGTAGGTCGTTCGCTAGTGCGACATCAGGTATGCGGCGACGAGTCCGATGGCGCCAATGAACCAGCTGTAACGAACGCTCGCGGCGACGATGGGTTCGGAGTAGCCATAGACGAGCGACATCTGCGACGGTCCGAATGCGGGAATCGACAGTCCCGCGAGAACGGCCACAAGGGCGATGGCCGGTGTGGGTGCGAAGAAGACGATCGGTGCGAAGAGCGCGATGCGCATGAATGTGAAGGCGGCCCACGCAGGGATTCCAGGGCGCGGTGAAATGCGCTGCGATGAATGCAGCACCGATCCGACGAATAGCGCGGCGCCCGTGGCGGCCATGAAGGGCGCGGCGATGAGTGAGAGTCCGGAAGTCCATTCGGGCGCGGTTGTCACTGCGCGCAGTAGTAGTCCGACACCAAGCGCGATGAGGGGCGCTTGGTCGATCCAACTGGTGGAGGGTCGTTGGGGTCTGGGTGCGTCGCGCCGGAGTAGGGCGATGTAGATGGCCCAGAGTGGCGCGCCGAAACGGTCGATGAGAACGGCGATGAGAACTGCAGCTGAACCACCGAATGCCGCAGCAAACGGAATGACGAAGAAGCCGGTGTTGGTCGTTGTAGCCCAGGTGCGCATGGCGGCGCGTCCGGCCCGACCTTCGCCTTTGGTGGTCGCGAGCGAGACCAACAGCATTACTGCGAAGACGGCCACCATGAGGATCGGCCACAGCACGTCGTCGAGTCCGGCAAGCCGCCAGGCGGCGACGGTCGCGAGGACGACGGAGGCGATCAGGATCTGCGCGCGCACGAGTTTGGGCCAGATTCGGGCGAGTTTGTCGCTGCGAGTGGCGGTCAATCCGAGTGAGCCGCCGATGAGGTACCCAATGAGGATTGCAATCGTCATCGGGCCGTCACGGGTTGACCTTACCGAGGGTTGGAAGGCGCTCGAAGGGCGCTGCGGGGGTGGGGTAACCTAGGGAGGCTGTTCGCAGCGGGCGCCCGTAGCTCAACGGATAGAGCATCTGACTACGGATCAGAAGGTTGGGAGTTCGAATCTCTCCGGGCGCACACATTGCAACCGTTGGTACGTACCGGTTTCTGCGGATTATCCATCTCGTTGAGATGCTCCCAGAGGGTCGAAATCGGTCGATGGTGGCCCTTATGGTGGTCATTGCACCAGACGTTGCCGAACCACTCCAGACGTTCGTGGACACAATCTCGTTCTCGGGCCGTTCTAGGTCGGTTAGGTCTCTTTCGAAGAGTCCAAACCCGTTCGAGGATGGTCACTACGAAGCGTCGAATGAATGGTGAGAACGCGGTCTACAAGTCCGGTGACCGCTGGCATGTGCAGGGCTGGGTGGACGGCCAGCGACCATGACACTTGCCAGATCCGTTCCGGCGGCCGATGCGCCGCCACATAGCCGTTGTAAAGATTTGATTGCTAATTCAGCCCGCTCAAAGGTTGAACCGTCGGTTGGAACCTGCGCTAACAGTTGAGCATTGGGTTGTTCCGCAGGAACCAGCTCGTAACGA
>CAIYMF010000226.1 GCA_903927265.1 uncultured bacterium
AAGTCGCAACACCACAGATGCGGCGTTACTCGCACACAGCCCGTTGCTCTACCGACCGTTCTTCGTTGAAGTTGACCTTCCACCGGTGGCGTCGGCGAAGGACCTCACACCGCCGAAGGTTCCGGTGGGGATTCCGTCGGCTACTCACTCGTAGCAGGAACTACCCACGCGCGAAGAGATGAAGCAAACGCAATTCCGTGCGTACGGGTGGCGAAGACAGGAGATGCTGCTCAGTGCTCACGAACTCTGACAGCAACTCCATCGTGCGTACCGATTCGGCCGCTGCAGCGTTGTCGTACACGATCACTGCGCGCATGAGTCCGCTAGCGAGGTGCACCGATTCCACAACGATGCGCGCCTCGGGCACCTGCTCGAGGAATGTAACGACGAACGGCTCGTAGTTGGCAAGAAGTTCGTCGACGTGTCCGAGTTTGATGTGCCACTCGACTTCGATCATTACCGCGTCATGAAGACCTTCGGTCCCGAGCGGCGTATCAACAGCAAAGAGGTTGACCAAGTCGAGTTCAAGCCGCTCGGGCGGCGCTGCGAGGTGCGGCTCAAGCCGGTCGACCAGCCCGCCGAAGAAGGGCAGGCTCGCGAGCCCCTCCGCCACTTCAGCGTGCTCGTAGACGGCGGCCGCGTGAATCGTGCCGCTTGCCGGATCTCCACCGAGTGCCGTCAGTTGGAGGTCGACGACGTTGTCCTCAAGTTCATCGACCCAGGGCAGGTAGGCATCAAGGGCCTGTTCGTAATGCCCCGGAAGTGTCTGAAGCCTGAAAGCGATCACAACAGCCATGACTTTCCCTTTCACGGTGAATGCGGTCGCGTCAGCGTAGTGGACGAGCGGGCGAGCACGCAGACGCCCGCCCTTCGTAACCCCCGGCACCGTCTTGGGCAACCAAGCGAATAGTTACTCCCTGAACACTGGGGCGCCGTAACGCGCTAGGTGCGCGCTTGGGTGCCCCCGATGGGAAATCGTGGAAGGGCTACCCTCCAGACACACCCTCTCGGCCCGGATTTCCGGTAGCGAATCAGTAACGAACTGCCGAATCGGCCCCAACGTGGTTCCACACTTTCTGACTCCTCTATAGGCTTTCGGGTAGCCCAAACTGTGGGTGCGGCACTAAGGAGAGTCCATTGATCAAGGGCATGAAGATTGCCACAATGCTGGCCGCGGGAGCCCTCGCGCTTGCTGCATGCAGCAGCAGTACCAGCGGAACTACCACAACGAGCCCCGCACCTGCCGGCTCGGCTTCAGCCAAGAGCGATGTCAAGGTAGGCCTTGCCTACGACATCGGCGGTCGCGGCGACCAGTCATTCAATGATGCCGCTGCCCGGGGCCTCGACCAGGCCAAGACCGAACTCGGCGTGGAAGTCAAGGAACTCGAAGCCACTGCAGGAGAAACCGACGCGCAGAAGGAAGAGCGCCTCACGACTCTCGCCGAGGCAGGCTACAGCCCCATCATCGCGGTGGGTTTCGCCTACGCGACCTCACTCGGAGCGGTGGCGCCGAAATTCCCCAAGACAACCTTCGCCATCGTTGACGATGCCTCGCTGTCTGAAAAGAACCCGAACGTCACGAGCCTGGTCTTCGCTGAAAACCAGGGCTCATACTTGGTCGGCGCGATCGCCGCACAGGCATCTAAGACCGGCAACATCGGTTTCATCGGTGGCGTTAACGTTCCGTTGATCCAGAAGTTCCAGGCTGGTTTTGAGGCCGGCGCCAAGTCCGTCAACCCCAATATCAAGATCCAGGCGAAGTACCTCACTGAGCCCCCGGACTTCTCCGGCTTCGGCGACCCCCAGAAGGGTCAAGTTGCCGCAGACGGCATGTACCAGGCCGGCGCTGACGTGGTCTACCACGCAGCGGGTGGCTCTGGCGGTGGCGTATTCAAGGCTGCAGTGGCCGCGAACAAGCTCGCCATTGGTGTCGACTCCGACCAGTACCTGACGGCCCCGGCCGATCAGAAGCCAGTCATCTTGACGTCAATGCTTAAGCGCGTCGATGTGGCGGTGTACGACATGGTCAAGTCCAGCGTCGACAAGGCACCGCTCACCGGTGTTCAGACGTTCGACCTTGCCAAGGACGGTGTCGGATTCTCCACGTCGAACGACGCGGTGACGCCATACACGGCCAAGGCAGATGAGTTGAAGGCCCAGATCATCTCGGGCGCAATCACTGTTCCGGACAAGATGTAGTTTTCGGATCAGTCGAGAAAAACCACCTTTGGTGGACTGAGTAGTAGTCGGGCCCGACCCGCCGCGTGTAGCGTGCGAGTCGGGCCCGACCGTTCATCGAACGACTAACGAGAGTGAGTAGCCATCAGCATCGTCGAGGGTGCCTCTCCTACAGAAGCATCGTCAACCGCCGTCGAACTGCGACACATTCGCAAGACCTTCCCCGGGGTCGTCGCCAATAGCGACGTCAATGTCACCGTGAAGCGCGGCTCAGTGCACGCCATCGTGGGCGAAAATGGGGCGGGCAAGTCCACCCTGATGAAGATCCTCTACGGAATGTACCGCCCCGATTCGGGCGAGATCTTCATCGATGGTGAGCCCATCACCTTGTCGTCGCCGGCCGTGGCCATCGAACTGGGAATCGGCATGGTGCATCAGCATTTCCAGTTGGCCGACAACTTCACCGTTCTCGAAAACGTCGTACTCGGCAGTGAGCCCACCAAGGGCGGCCGCCTTGATTTCGCCCTAGCCCGCCAACGTATTGGCGACCTCGGCCGCCAATACGGCCTTGAGGTCGATCCCGATGCTCTGGTTGAGGATCTCGGCGTCGGCGACCGGCAACGCGTCGAAATTCTCAAAGTGCTCTACCGCGGCGCCACGACAATCATTCTCGATGAGCCCACTGCCGTGCTTGTTCCTCAGGAAGTCGACGAGCTCTTCGGCGCGCTACTTGAACTCAAACAGCAGGGACTATCGATCATCTTCATCTCGCACAAGCTCGACGAGGTGCGGCGAGTCGCCGACGACATCACGGTCATTCGCCGAGGCACAACCGTGGCAACAGTGAAGCCCGCCGACGTCAACTCGCGTCAACTGGCAGAACTCATGGTGGGCAGCGAACTGCCGACCCCCGAAACCCGCGAGTCAACCGTGACCGACGTTGACGTGCTGGTCGTCAAGGGACTGACCCTCCACGACTCAGTGGGTCGTGACCTGCTCACCGACATCAGTCTGGCTGTGCACAGCGGTGAAGTGGTCGGCATTGCCGGGGTCGAAGGAAATGGCCAGGCCGAGTTGGTCGAGGCAATCATGGGAATGCGCACACCCACCGCTGGCGAGATCCACCTCGGCAGCGACGACATCACCACCTGGAGTACTCGTCAGCGCCGCGAGGCGGGAGTCGCTTACATTCCTGAGGACCGCACCCGGCACGGGCTCCTGCAGGATTCACCGCTCTGGGAAAACCGGATGCTCGGTCACCAGACACAGCCACCCAACGCGCGCGGAATTCTGCTCGACCGAAAGGGCGCGAAGGCTGACACCCAGCGAATCGTTGACGAGTTCGATGTCAGAACGCCTTCGATCGACGTACTCGCGTCGGCACTCTCCGGCGGAAACCAGCAGAAACTCATCGTGGGAAGAGAAATGAGTGGAGACCCGCGCTTACTCATCGCCTCACACCCCACGCGAGGAGTCGACGTCGGTGCGCAGTCAGATATTTGGGATCACCTTCGTGCTGCCCGCGCAGCCGGGCTCGCGGTGTTACTGATTTCGGCCGACCTTGACGAACTCATCGGACTATCAGACGCCATCGTGGTGATGCTGCGCGGCGAGCTCGTGGCGACGGCAGATCCAGCGACAGTAACCCCGGAACAACTCGGATCAGCCATGACCGGCGCCGGAGGTGCAGGAGCATGATCGGCCGATTCAGCATTCGTGGCGTCGCTCTCAGCGTGGCTGCTCCCCTCTTGGCCATCGTGTTCGCGCTCACCGTCACTTCATTGGTACTTCTCGCAACCGGAAACGCCCCGCTCGGCGCCTTTTCCACGATGCTCGCGCAACTGGAGAAGCCTCGAATCCAAGTCAATATCCTCAATTCCGCAACGACGTACTACCTCTCAGCAATCGCCGTCGCCATCGGTTTCCGAATGAAACTTTTCAATATCGGCGTCGACGGTCAATATCGGTTGGCGGCGATGCTGGCTGCGGCTGTCGGGGGTGCAATCGCACTTCCTCCCGTGTTTCATGTCGCGACAATCATTCTGGTTGCCATGTTCGTGGGTGCGCTGTGGGCGGGTATCGCCGCCGTTCTCAAAGTCACCCGCGGTATCAGCGAAGTCATCTCAACAATCATGTTGAACTTCATCGCCACAGGAATCGTGGCGTATCTGCTCGCACCGGGTCGGTTAGCGGTTGAGATCACCGGGTCGAACAACATCGGAACCAAGGTGATCCCCGAGTCGGGCAGAGTTCCCGGACTGCCGATCATTCCAGGAACTCCAAATCTGGTGTTCGGAATGATCATCATGGCAATCATCGTCGGGGTGGGCTACTGGTTCGTCATCAATCGAACCCGATTTGGTTTTGACTTAAGGGCTACGGGCGCGAGCGAAACTGCTGCAGTGGCCAGCGGAGTCAACGTCAAGAAGATGATCATCGTGACGATGTTGCTCTCGGGTGCTGTGGCCGGACTCGTCGGAATGCCCCAACTACTCGGCGACTCGTACACCTACGGTCTCGACTTTCCGACCGGACTCGGCTTCACCGGAATAGCCATTGCCCTACTTGGACGCAACAATCCGATTGGCATCGCCTTCGGCGCATTGCTGTGGTCATTCCTTGACAACACCTCGAACAGCCTTGAGTTCGACAACGTTCCCAAACAAACGGTGCTGATCATGCAGGGTGTCATCGTCCTCTCCGTCGTCATCGCGTACGAACTCGTACGGCGTTACCGAATCCGCATGGTCGCCAGCGATGTGGGGCGCCAGCTAGACGCCGAATTGGTGACCACTGCCGCACAGGGCGGTTCGGCATGAGCGACCTATCGACCGCCAACTCACCTGACGCACTCATCGACCCACAGTTCCGCAAGCAAACAAACAAGCGCCTCACGTGGCTGCGGATTCTGTGGTGGGCCACCGGCCTGCTGGCGATCTTGTCGGTTATTCGCGCCGTGACCGGCGTCGACAATCTCAGTTCGGCCGGCACTGTTGCGGCTGCGCTCGGACTAGCAGTTCCGATCGGCATGGCGGGCCTGGGCGGCTTATGGTCTGAACGGGCCGGCGTGGTCAACATCGGTCTGGAAGGCATGCTCATCCTCGGCACGTTTGGTGCCGGCTGGGCGGGCTACCAGTGGGGACCATGGGCGGGGCTAGCTGCAGCCATCGCCTTCGGCGCACTCGGCGGCTTGATCCATGCTGTAGCCACGGTCACTTTTGCCGTCGACCAGATTGTCGTCGGTGTGGCCATCAATATCTTGGCGATCGGCATCACCCAATTCCTCGCCGCCGAATGGTTTCAAGGCGCGTCCGGTGGCGGCAGTACTCAATCGCCACCGATCGCACCAATCGGAACTGTCACTCTTCCTGGCATTTCCTCGGTGGCCCAGACGATTTCGGAGACCGACATCTTCTTCGTGTCCGATCTCGCCGGACTGATCGCGGGTCTCACCACCAACGTTTCGTACATCACCCTGATCGCCGTGTTCGCCGTCGTGGCCACCGGATTCATCCTCTGGCGCACTGCCTTCGGGTTGCGTCTTCGCTCGTGCGGCGAGGCACCGTATGCCGCCGCGACATTGGGTGTTCCCGTGCGCACCTACAAATACATAGCGGTGATCATGTCGGGTGCGCTGGCAGGCCTGGGCGGCGCCTACCTCGCCATCGTCGCGGCCGGTATCTATCGCGAGGGTCAAACCGGTGGCCGCGGATACATCGGTCTCGCGGCCATGATTTTCGGAAACTGGAGACCTGGCGGGCTAATGGCTGGAGCCGCTCTATTCGGTTACACCGACGCGCTGCAACTGCGAGGAGGCGAGGCAGTTCACGCGCTACTGCTGCTTCTCGCCGTCTTGCTTGCCGCATACGGCGGGTACATGTTGTACCGGCGTCGACTTCGCGGGGGCGCCATTTCTCTGCTGATCGCCGCAGGCGTGCTCAGTTGGTACCTCACCACCACCGATGTGCCGCCGCAGTTCGCCTTCATTGCGCCGTACCTCGCAACCTTGCTAGTACTCGCATTCGCCACTCAACGACTACGAATGCCCGCAGCCGACGGTCAACCATATTTGAAGGGTGAGGAACACTAGTGCGCGACGACAGCGTGAGCGGTTCGATCGATTGGGACGCCCTGACAGCGGTGGCAGTTGAGGCGATGGGCACGGCGTATGCGCCCTACTCGCGATTCAAGGTGGGAGTCGCCGGACTCGTTGATGATGGACGCATTGTCAGTGGCTGCAATGTCGAAAACGCCTCATACGGAGTTGGCCTCTGTGCCGAGTGCGGACTCGTTTCCGAACTGCAGCGCAGTGGTGGCGGTCGCCTTGTGGCGGTCAGTTGCGTCGACCAGCACGGAAACTCACTCATGCCCTGCGGCCGCTGCCGTCAACTGCTGTGGGAGTTTGGCGGTGCCACCATGCAGCTCAAGACCCCCGAGGGCATCTTGCCGATGTCGGCGATCCTTCCACAAGCATTTGGCCCCGACGATCTGATCGAACGCGCGGAATGAGCCCTTGAGATGCCAGAACTAATTCCCGCTCCGATCCGCATCCCGGTTCCCGGCGGTAAGAGCATTGATGAACACGTCGGACGCGTAGTGAACGGTGAGATGGCCGTTTCGATCGCCCACATGGTGGCTCCTGGAGGCTGGAGCGAACCTGCGCAGACACCCGAATTCGACGAGTACACGTTGGTGTTGTCAGGCACCGTTCGGGTTGAATGCGGCGGCGAGGTGATTGAGGCAACCGCAGGACAGACCCTCATCACTCGGGCCGGTGAACGCATTCGCTACAGCGTGCCGAACCAAGACGGTGCGTCGTACATCGCCGTTTGCCTTCCAGCGTTTTCGCCGCACTCGGTGCATCGCGACGACGAGACACCCATTGGATAGGTAACTCTCGCCAAAGCTGGGGCGCCTAAGAGCGCTAGGTGCGCGCTTGGGTGCCCCCGATGTGGAGGGGGAGCGGGATGCGAGGGGGACGACGGGGGTGAGGGGACGACGGGGGTGTTACTCGGGAGATGCGCGCGACGGTGGCGAGCTTTGCTCGGCGAGCACACGCGTCACCGCCGACAGCACTTCCTGCCGACTCGCATCGTGCGGTAGTACACCTCGCACACCCGTTGCCAGCATGCCCGACGCCTGATCATCGTCGTCCATCACTGTCAGAACAACCTGCGCTCCTGGATGTACTTCAATGAGCCGTCGACTGGCCTCGATGCCACCGTGAGGCTCCCCTACAGCAATGAGTACCAAGTCAGGCTGATCACGTTCGTAGAGCGAAATCACTTCATCACCAGAATCGGCAACCACCACGGAGGTGACGTCGGGCAGTGTCAGCAAGGCTGCCCGCAAGGCTGCTCCCGAGATGGGCGTACCTGAAATCAAAATGGAACTCACTTACATCAACCTCCTCTCGGAACACATGGCATCGTCACGGGCGAGCTCATCGCTTACGGAATTCCGTACTGTACGACCACGCGGCAGCGGTCGTTCCTGAACACGTCGTGCTCAGAACCAGTGCGTTGCCAGCACAGGGGGTGTCGCGCAGAACCTGCCACCACGAAATCTGTCCGAGCCCACTGTTTCGTGCCCACGTCGTCAACGTCGTCGCGTCGGCGACGGTGAATACCTCATTGGCAATATCGTTCTGCCCGATCATCGGCGTCACACCAATGTTGGCGAGCCGTTGCGCATCGGTGAGGGAAGGCCACAGCACCGACATTTGCTTCGCCGTCGCCGTACCCGCATTGACGGCCGACTTCCCCATGGCGTAGTTGCTACCTCCGTAGTCCATCGCCATCACGTTGACCAGGTCGATGTGCGCCTTACCGACGATCGTGTCGTGAACCACGCCGAGTCCGGTGGATGTGAGACCTGTCGACAGAACGGGTAACGTCAACGAAATACGTAACGTGCGACCGACCGCCGCCAAATCACTCTGCAGCGCGGCGAGCGCCTGACTGCGACGCACATTCGCCGTGTGGTCTGTCTGAGCCGCACCCTCGATGTCGAGATCGATTGCTCGTAGTGCGTACCTGTCGACCACAGCGCGGTATGCGTTCTTTAGCAGCGTGACATCGGTGCAAGTACGCGCGAGTTCTGTGCCAGCGGCGCCACCGAAACTCACGATGACATCCCCACCCACCGAACGCACTCCCCCAATGCTTGCGTCAATGCTGCCGATTTGCCCACCCGTCGCGCCGACAGCGAGGGTCGGATACCCACCCCATGCAGGTTGGCAGGCAGCGGCAGCCGTCACGAATCCAAGTGAGTAGACGTTCTGCCCACTGGCGGTACGTGCCGCCACGAGGTCAGGGGTCGGGTAGGCGGCCATGTCGATGTAGGGCGCGAGTTTGTAATTGGCCACACCGGCTGCCGCGGGAATCGTGACTGTCGCGCTCGGCGAGCTGGACGGACTCGCAGTCACCGACGGCGACGAAGTTGCCGTGACCGGAGTCCAGGTGACCGATGCGACTGCGCAGTCGGTTGCGAGCGCGGTGGCAGTTGCAGTGCAGGTATTCGGATTCGCTGGGGGCGACGAGTAGCTATAGGTCATCCCGAAACTGGTCGTTGCGCCTGCCTCAAGCGTTCCATTCCACGCTTCTTGCGACACGATCACGTGACCCGGGGTCGAGGTGCTCACACCGCTCCAGATCGACGTCGGCGCAACCTGCCATGGCAGATCAACCGTCCAACCGTTGATCGCCGCGGCGGTTGAGTTGGTGACCACAACGTCGGCAGTCGCACCGCCATTCCAGGCAGTAATCGTGATGCTGAGATTCACACCCTTGGTGACAGGCGTTCCCTGAGTGGTCGTGGGAGTGGAACTCGCGGTCGGCGTCGGGGTCGAGGTGGGACTCGCGGTCGGCGTCGGTGAGACAGTTGCGCTCGTGGTCGGAGTCGCACTGACAGTAGGAGTCGGGGTCGGGCCGGGCTTGATGCGTGGGCCCGCCATGGCCGGCAACCCCAGCAGCGGCAACAAGGTCACCGCGAAAGCGACGCCCGTGCCCATCGCAAGAGCCAGCGTGTTCTGCTTCTTGTCCATTGACGTAACTCCGATTGGGAAAGCTCACTCATCACTGAGCAGCGTCGAGGTGGCGCCACCACGCACAAGGGCGCGGCATCGGCAGAGTTACTTACTCGGGGTGACGCGGGAGTACTTCACCATCCCGCGTCACCCCGAGCTCGTTGTGCTACTTGCTGGGGGTAACCAATCGCCATGCAGCAGAGCCCGCGGTGGACGTTCCCGGCTCTTCAGCCTGGGTCCACCACTTTGACTCGTACGGCGTGTTACCGAATTGCACGATCACACCTGCCGGGTACGCCGTCTTGGCGTTCCATTCGGGGTAGGTGCCAGTCGGAACCCACGCGGGCGAAGCCGGCTTGTCACCGGGCAGCACCGGGCCGAGCAGTCTCCACGGCGCCCCGACGCCGTTGCCCGAGGGAGCATCGGGCGACGAGCCCACTGAGTAGAAAGCTGCTTCGTAGGCCTTGCCCTGCCACACCACCTTCTGGCCGGCCGAGTACACCGCCCGCGGCTCCCACACCTCATACGGCGCGGTCACGGGGTTATCGGTCGTGCTGGCCTCGTGTGACTGAGCACGTGAGGTTGCGGCGCCTGTAGGCTGCGTGACCTTGAGCGCATCGCCGAGGGTCGAGGAGAAGAGCGACCCACCTTGATCAACTCCACTGCAGTCGTTCTGCACCACCGTGATCACGGTCGGCAGAGGCGACTGACACGTCGCGTCGCGGTTCATACTCCACATCGACACCAGACCGACTCCGTGCTGGCGTGCGAACCAGTTCACTGACGTTGCGTCTGCAATCGTGAACTGCTCTTCGGCCACATCGTTCTGACCAATCATGGGAGTGATGCCGACCTTGTTCCATGCTTGTGACTCGTCAAGTGACGTGCCCACAGCGGCGAAGCTGGTCTGCACCTGCTCCTTGAGAGCCGATGAAGCAGCAATCACTGCGTCAGACATGCTCTGCGTGGCGGGCTTCGAGCCTCCGAAGTCCATGGCCATGCCGTTGACTCCGGTGAGGTTGACTCCACCCTTGAGCATTCCGTCGACCGCGGCCAGACCTTCAGCAGTCAGACCTGAGGTGCTGACGGGAAGGGTGAGCCAGACTGCGAGCGGCTTACCTGCCTTCACCTGCTGCTCCTGCACTGCCTTGATGGCCTGTGCTCGGCGACCTGCGGCATCCTGGTTACTGAGGGCAGCACCTTCGATGTCGAGATCGATGCTCGTGAGGTTGTACCGGTCAACCACCGACTGGTACGCGGCGGTCAGAGCGCTCACATCGGTGCACGCCTGGCTGAGTTCGTCATTGGCAGCACCGCCGAACGACACTCGCGCCTGTCCACCCGTCAGTTCCAACTGGTGGATGCGACGCTCGAGATCAAGCGACGAGTTCGCTTCGTCGAGCGTGTAGTACGTACCCCAGCTCGGGGTGCACGCGTTCGCCTTATCAGCGACAACGAAGGAGAGCGTAACGAACTCCTGTGCCGGCACCTTGGGCAATTGGAAGGCATAGCTCGGCGTGTTGGTCACGTCGACGTAGCCGCTGAAGGTCGGCGTTCCCGGAACTGAGGTCGCTGCCTCAGTCACGGTGGGACGGACGAACCAGATCCCTGCTGCGACGACAGCCATCGCGCCCAGCATCACCGCCATCAGGCGTAGGAATGAGATCCTGGTGGTCTTCATCGGTCAGTACCTTCCTGGTCGGTTGCGCTCGAAACAAGCACGATTTCGCGGTGGTGTGCACGAGTATCTCCGCGACGCTCCGCCGCGGCGGTTGTCACAGTGACAGGAACCGAAGCTCCTTCGAAGCCGCTCTCAGGCCCCTGGTAGAGCACGGTCTGCCAGAGGTTTTCTGCCTGCGATGCGGACGGGTTGATGAGTCCGGTTGAGCGGTTGGGAGCTGCGTTTCGGGCCGGCACGCGAATCCAGTTCGTCGCTCCGAGGAAGATGTCGACGATCGAGTTACCAACACCCATGAACGCGATGATTGCGTAGGTGGTGAGAATTCCATTGCTCGCTGCGAAGACCGCGTTCGCCCAGTTCTGAGTGTGAATGTCCTTCACCAGAACGAAGAAGGAGTATGCGGCGATTAGCACAGCGAAGAGAACGTAGAGCGCCGGAGTGGCGGTGCGGTCCTTCACCTTGGGAGTACGAGCGAACGGAATCTTGGCCTTCGAGAACATCTGTTGAATCGACTTCAACACACCAGCCAAGTTCACCGCGAGAAGAATCAAGTTGAAGCCGTAGATGCGCACCACGTCGAGAACTTTGTAACCCATGCTCTTCAAGTCGTACGCCATGGCACTGAAGTACGGCAGCGCTGCAAGCACGATGATCGGGCTCAGCAGTTTGTTATCGAAGGGGAAGGCGAGCAACAGCACCAGTCCGAAACTTGCCCAGGCAATGGATCCGAGGTAGTTCATCCGGATCATTGAGCTGATGCGGGACACACGCGTTCCTGCCTTGCGACGGGCACGCATGTAGCGCAGGTAGTTCGGAATGATCAGCAGACCACCGTTGGCCCAGCGCGCACGCTGCACCGTCAGCGAACCGAAGTCCTTCGGAGTCTGGCTGTAGCTCAGGCGCTCGTCGTAGTTGAACAACGACCAACCGTGAGCCACCAGGTCGATGCTCGACTCGCTGTCTTCAATGACCGTACGGTCCTGAATGTAACGACGCTCTTCGTGCCCATTGACGTGGCTGACCTCAACGATGTCGTCAAGTGCGCGCTTGCGGATAACCGCGTTAGCACCCACCCAGAACGTGGCGTCGTAGTAGGTCATTCCCTGGTGCAGGATGTGCTGAATATCGGTCGTCGCACCAGCAATGCGCTCGAGGCGCGTCGGAGCACCGCGGAATGACGAGTACGGAGTCTGGATCACTGCGATCCGCTCATTACCCGGCAATTCCATGTGGTGCACCAAGCGAAGGCAGTACTCGCGCAGCAGCACACTGTCAGCGTCAAGCGTGAGGATGTACTCGGTCTCAGGAATGCTGATCGTGTTATCCGCGGTGGCCGTCGACTTACGCAACATCGTGCCGGCCGGCGTGTCGACCGATACGTACGATCCGCCCATCAGGCCGATGTACGAGTTGAGGTTCATCGCCTTGTTGGCTTCATGTGACAAGTTTTCGAACGTCTTACGCTCGAATGACGAAACCTGCACCGCGAACGTGTTAACCAGACGCGTGTAGATCTGGGTGAGGCGATCCATCGGAGTCTGAGCGTTCAGGTCCATCGACGTGAACAGAGCGTCGGCCGTCATCCGGAAGTCAGCTGCCAGTGCAGCAAACACCTCATCACCGATGAAGGCTTCCGACGTGGTCGAACGCGGGTACCCCATGGCCTGCTCATCAAGCCATTCAGAGGCCCACCGCAGGTGCAACGCGAGGGTACGAACGCTCTCGGTCGACGCCGCGAGTCCGGCAGCGTTCTCCGCGTCGTGAAGCATGAGTGCCTCACTGAATCGCGCGAACGGAACTCCCAGCAGCTCATTCATTTCGCCAGGAAGTGCCCGGCAGGCCTTCAGCCCGGCGATATCGGCGGGCTCCGTCGGGTTCGTCGGGTCATCAATGAGAAGCACGACGCGCAAACCCGGGAACTCCTGGAGAGCCGCCGACAGCAGGGTGCTTCGCACGACCGCGGGGTCTTCCTTGTACGAGGGCACCAGCACGGTCATGCCGGCTTCCGCTGCCGAGAAGTGCGTGTCGATCTCTGCCCGCGGAACACGTGAATGCTCGCGTGATCGGTACATGGCTCCTTGGCGCTGAACCAGATACATCAAGGCCGAGAACGTGAGGAAGGACATCAGAATCGTGTAGGCGATCGACTGCGCCAGGAACCAGCTGCCCTGGTAGCCGACGTCAAGGAACTGGGTGACAATCGCGCGCCACAGGTAGGCGATGTAGGCACAAATCGTGAGGGCGATCAGGAAGCCGCCAACCCACGTTGCTGTCGTCGTGGCCCGCTTGGGCATGGTCGGAAGCGGGGCGCGCATCTTCTCTGAGCCCCACTGACGGCGCACCGCCGGAACGAGCGGCCGACGCGACGTCGCGTGGGCTGACTGGCCCAGTGTCGAGCGCGAGCCGCTCCGCCGCTCAGTCTTGCGAGCGGCGCCCCGTCCACCCGAGGTACTCGGGCTCTCATTTCGATCCTTCACTGGACTTCCTTTCGATTCGATTCAGACTGTGGTGTGTGCGTTGGATTTAGGCGATGTTGTGAGTGCAAGCAATCGATGAGGTGCAGTTGCACCCAAAACTCGTCGGTGCGTGAGCCGTGGTGCGCGGAAAGCGGATAAGCGAGGTACCCAGCGGAAGTGGCGGGCGCGTGTCTGATCCCCATGTCGTGCGAAGTGCCTTGATGTGTTTCGAGTCATACATGACGCCTCCAGTACGAATGGTTGAGTTCAGTAGGTTTCGATGGACACGTTCACGAGCGGACCGAACGTGGAGGCGTACGCGATGGAATCGGCCAACCCCTGTGAGTCCAGCGCCGACAGCACGATGGACTGCTCGTTGACGGTGTAGGCGAGGGAAAACATGTGAGTCCTCTGGTTCGTGAAGGTAAGTGCTGACAGTGCGAGACGCTATGGGCGCGCCACAAGGCAGCTGCGAATGCGATACACGTGTGACGAAATGTCAGCGAACACCGGGAACACGTGTGAAGGGGGCTAAACCGTTGCTACGCATACGAATGCGCGACCGGTTCCACTGAGGTTGCGATCATCTGGGTGAAAGTGATTCACCCGATCGCACGAACTAGTCGCTGCTGTAAGGACGCGTCTCGCGTAAGTAACGCAGCACAGCCGACGTGCGTAGATCAGTGCCAGGCTTCGGATTGGGTACAAGAATCTCGTACGACTTCGACAGGTCTTTACGCACGGTCACCGACGACAGATCTAGTTCCGTTGCGATCGCATTCGCATCCATGCCAACTGCGGCCAATGCCAGAATCTGCTGCTGCCGAATGGTCAACAACGACACTAAACTCGGCCCGTCATCAGTTGACTGTTCCGCGGCTCGGGGATCAATAGAACTGAACCCGCGCGAGGTGAGCTGAAGCACTTCAACGAGGTCGTCCATGTTCGTGTCTGCACGCTTTTCGACGAACGACCAACCGAAGCGAATGTCTTCAGGAAGGGCATCAACAAAAGAGGCCGCCGGGTGCTGCGACATGATCACGATACCGATTTCGGAATTGCGGGCCCGCAACGCGAAGGCCAGTTCGTGGCCGTTGAGGGAGGCCGGGCCCAACGCCAGGTCGAGGAGCGCGACATCGACCTCGGAAAGAAATTCACTCGCCAGCGCCTCGTCACTAGAACCGTAAACGCCCAGCACGTCCACCCGTGGGTCGTTGGCGAGCAGAGTCGCGATCATGCCGCGGAGAATGGGGTCATTCTCGACGTAAATGATGCGAGTCTGACGCGCCACACGTTCCCCTTATGGAGTCACTCCTGTCGGATCTCCACATTAGTTGAGTGACGAGGACTTACCCGACTCCCCCACCGCAATCATCCGGCGAGTCGTCCTGCCTCCGGAATTCGCAGTATTGCGGACATTCGGGTCTGTCCATCGACCGATTCAAGCGTCCAGGACCCCTTGAATCGACTCACCCAGGCCTCCACAACGGCCGATCCGGACCCGTTTCGGTGATCACTGGCCATGGGCAGGCCGTCATTGGTGACCGACACGAGAATCGGCAATTCATCCGAGTCAGTCATCGATCGAGCCGTGGGGCGAGCACCGGCCCGCTGATCTTCACGAGTCACGACGACGCGACATGACTCCGGATGACCATGAATTGCTGCGTTTAACAGTGCCTGCTCGACGATGCGGTACACAGCGAGGGCAATTTCTGTCTGCTCGTCGGGCGCATCGACCTCACAGGACAATTCCACCCGCATGGTGCCCTCGTAACTCGTTGCCAATTCTCTCAACGCGCCGCCGAGGCGAATTGCGTGGATATCGGGACTGAGCTTTCGACTCGCACTGCGAATATCGCGCATACGCACCGTCTCAAGTTCGTCAACAAGTGACCGAACACGCTGCGCCTGTTCGTCGGGCACATCATTGGCCAGCGAACGCAGTTGCAGCCCCACCACCACCAGGGTTGCTTGGACGGTGTCATGAAGATAGGCCGCCACATCGCGGCGGGCGCTTTCATCAGCCTCAAGCAACAGTTCACGCTGCTGCTCCACCTGGTTGAGGGCGTACTGGGTGAGGTCACGTTGTCGGCTGATTTGCGACTGCGCAATACCGAACAGGCCGACGATCACGAGGACCGCTAAGAAAGATCGAATGAGGAAGTAGCCAACAAGCTCATTGGAAAACAAACCGCTGGCCTGGCTCACGAATTGGGCAAGTGTGACTGCGAGAGCAACGGCGAGCAAGTAGCGCGGTCGCGCCCAGCGAACTTCGGGAGACGCGAGGCCGACCAGCCGAACCGCGATCCATAGAGCGCAACCTAAGAGCACCGCGTATAACGCATTGCTGGCAACGGCGGCAAACCCGAAAGGCGACGCCACCCCGCGTGCCTGCATGAGTCGAACTTCAGCTGATTGATTCACCATGAAAATGAGTAATGCCACGAAGACTGGCTGAACGGGCCACGGTCCGAGCAGGAACTGAACTGCGAAGGCGCCTGCGCGTTTTATCTGACCACCAAGGCCACGGCCTTCCGGACCCATCTGTGGATTACCCGCGACACTCACGCCCGCAAGTGTTCCCTATCTACAGCTATCCCGCCACTTCCATCGGGGGCACCCAAGCGCGCTCCTAGCGCGCTCGGGCGCCCCAAGGTTGGTGCCGGCTGTCACGGTTACGGCGAGAACCGCATAAGTTGGGGCATTCCAGCGCGTTCATCCCGTCAAGGAGCACCCATGCCAACGCTCGTCGTTCACCAAGCAGTTGCCACCATCGCACGCGAGGGGTCGGCGAAGGCCGCCGACGAATTGGGCGGCCAGTCGTACTACAACGCCGAAATCAGTGTCGACGGCGAGCCGCGCGGAGTCCTGTTTGGTGAGCTACGGACGCTCCGCGTTTACGAAGGCGACGACGGCGCCACATGGGATCGCCAGGGCATCGCCACGTTCCGGTTCTCTCCGCGCGACACCATCGTGGTAGCGGGCGTCGTCACCTACCCGGCCGGCCAGATGCACTCCCCCAACGGCAAGCCCTTCTGGCGCGTCATCACCGGGGGCACCGGAGAATTCGCAGGTGCCCACGGTGAGGTCGAGTCCGTGCGTTCGGAAGACGGCACCTTCACGCACACCTTCTCGCTCTAACCACTCGCATCGGGGGCACCCAAGCGCGCTCCTAGCGCGTTTGAGTGCCCCAGAACACCGAGAGACGCAGACGATGGTCGTACGACCATCGTCCAATTGAGGAACCTCCGCGCGGCACCGAAACTGAGAACGAGCCGAACAACCGGCACTGGTCACTCACATTGGAGCTCCGATGAACCTCAAGCCCGCCAAGCGCACCATCGCCGCAGGTGCAGTAGTGCTGTCCATGGCCGCCCTGCTGCCGATGGCGCTGGCCGCCCCTGCCGAGGCCAAGAGCTGCAAATGGACGCAGATCTCGTACGACCCCGTTACCCATGTTTCGGTGGTTGCGTGCATCGGGCGCGACCGTCCCTGAGCGTTCACACCCAGCGCCACGCCGCCCGCGCGCTAACCTGCAGGGATGGCAGACGTTGATGACGCGTTTCGCCCCCCGGGCGAACCATGGGTGGCTGTTTCTGAGCAACTCATCACCGCGAGGCGCATTTCACTCGCGCTCACTTGGATCGTGGTGGTAGCGGGAGTCGTTGCGCTGTACCTGTTTGCCACCGTTCCGCGCACGATCGCGATCGCAGCCACCATCGTGGCCGTGATCGCTTTCGTGTGGCTGTGGATTCTTATCGGCCGGCGGGTGCGCTCGTGGGGTTACGCCGAACGGGAAGATGATGTGCTCGTCACTAGCGGACTTCTCTTCCGACGACTCGTTGTGGTGCCCTACGGCCGCATGCAATTAGTCGATTTGAAGGCAGGCCCTCTCGACCGCGCACTTGGAATCACGACGTTGCAGTTGCACACAGCCGCTGCCACCACTGACGCCAGCATCCCCGGACTCACCCCCGACATTGCCGCGGGTCTTCGCGACCGACTCGCCGCTCTGGGCGAGCAGCGCTCGGCCGGGCTGTGACTGACCTCACCGCGGCGGGTTCCAGAACCCTGCCGCAACGCACTCATCCGATCAGTCCAATCGCACGTGCATTGACGGCGCTTCCAGGAATTGCAGTCGGCGCAATCGCATTGGGCGCGAGCATCGGATCCAAGATCGGGGCCGTTGTTCCGCTCGCAATCGCCGCAGTGGTGGGCCTCCTCGTACTCATCGCCGCGACCGGATACCTCTCGTGGACTCGACTCACGTACTGGTTCGACGACGACGGAGACCTTCGCATCGATTCGGGTGTGGTCACTCGCCAAGAGCGACGCCTCCAACTCTCACGACTGCAAACTGTCGACATCGTGCGTCCATTCGTGGTGCGGCTGTTTGGCCTCTCGGAAGTGCGCATTGAAGTCGCCGGCGATGGTGAGTCGCGGGCCATTTTGCAGTACCTCACCGAGGCTGACGCCGATGCACTACGCACCGACCTCCTTACCCGGGCCGCGGCGCACCACGCCGATACCACCGCGCCGCGCGAAGCCATCGATTCCATCGGCGAGGAGCACCTGATCGCCACCGTACCGAACGGCAGGCTCGCGATTTCGCTACTGCTGCGCGGTGCCACGGTGGGGTTGGTGCTGCTCACGGTGCTGGTGATCGCGGTCACGGTCTTGCAAGCTGGCCCCGCGGCATTGATCGTGGTGTTGATCACCGGTGGATTTCCTTTGCTATCACTTGTGGGTGAGTACGTGAAGTACCACGACTTCACCATCGCCGAATCCCGTGACGGACTTCGCCTGCGGCATGGACTCACTCAGACCCAGTCACAAACTGTGCCGCCCGGCCGGGTGCAGGCGATCGAATTAATGTCGCCCCTACTGTGGCATCGTCGCAATTGGGTACGCGTCAACCTCAACATTGCCGGGGTTGGCGTCACCACCGATAGCAATGGCCAGAGCGTCGTTGAGAGCGTGCTCGTACCGGTTGCGCCGCGCGATGAAGCGCTGCGCATCGTGGCGCGCGTCCTTCCCGGAGTTGATCTCGATGCCATCGAACTCACGGGAGTACCGGAAACGGCGCGGTGGCGAGCACCATTCCAATGGCGACGACTCGCCGCAGGTAATGACGATCATGTGTTCATTACTCGGCGTGGCTGGCTCACCCATCGACTCGCAGTAATTCCGCACGCGCGCACGCAGTCAGTGCGTGTGCAGCAAGGTCCGTGGGAGAAGCGACTCGGGCTCGCTTCCATGCACGTCGACAGCACTCGCGGACCAGTGACAATCGCCGCCTACCTGCGGCCCGCAGCACAAGCGCGCGAAATGGCAGAGCAGCAGGCAGTACGCGCCGAGATCGCCCGACGAAGCGACGGATAGACCGCTGCGGTTGCACTGCTCGCTTGGGAAGGAGTTATCGCCATTCGGTGCGCGTTGCTGTCTCAACATTGAACGGGTCGTCACCGCGCTGACTCGCGAGCACGCCCGCACCCTCGGGATTAGCCGTGTACACAACCCCGCCTGGCGACACCCACCGATTCCACGCCGCACCGAAAATCTCGGCCAACTCCTTGCGTGCACCGAGCGCACTGGGCACCGCATGCCAGACCACGAGTGCCCGAACGGGTCGACGCCACAACTGCGCCCATGCCAACCGTCGACGCGCGTCAGCATCGCTCGGTACGGGAATCACCACGCGGGGCACCACATAGCGCGGCGACGCGAGCGGTGAGAGCACCTCATCCAACGCGGACGCGAAGACCGCAGACACACTGTCATCAACCCCATCGATCCAGATGCGGTATTCACCGGAATCAGTGGGTGCGACTCTCACACCGGCGGCGCCTACCGATGACAACCCCGCGGCCGACATCCCCTCGGCTACCGCCGCCGCCATTGCACTGATAATCGCCGACTGCTCACCGAGCGCCTCAAGCCCTGCTCCCCCGCGTAGCCACGACCGCGCCGATCGCCACCACCGCGGGCGCAGACGAACTGTCGGGGAACCATCGGGACCGTGCCCGAGTGATATCGCCCGTGGCATTGGCTTTCCGGAAACTGCCGCGAGGTTGTTGATGCCAAGACTGCGGCCCACTCGCACGCGAATCTCAACTACCGGCATGTCCGCGTACGGCTCGCCGATGTGCCACAGCGCACGCGTGTGTTCCGGGTCGGCCGCTTCGCTGCACATCTGCGCGTTCATCGCCTCGCGATCAGCTGGAGGCGCATAAGGCGAAAGGTGAGGACTCACGTGCCCCACTCCGTCGGTGATCAGCCCATCGTCGGTCACCGCATAGAAGCCGTGATGCTTGCGCACGAAACGTTGGTAATCGCGATCGCCAAGGGGATGTCCATCGGCTACGCACACCACGGTCCAGTTGTGGGCCACCTTGTGGGGGTCAAGTGGATCGACTCGCAATGCACGTCCTCGCGTTTGCGTCACCGACATCGCTGTAGTCGCTGAGGTCAGATCTACCAACACATTCACGCGACGCGCATCCCATCCTTCACCGAGAAGTGATCGGGTACCAATGAGAATCTGCCCATTACCGTCTTCCAACCAGCGAGTGAGCAGCGGAACCCAGTCGCGAGAAGACCATCGTCCGGTGATGTCGACGATGGCGTCGCGTTCTGCGTCGGCGGAGGACGGCACGTCGTCAAGGTCGAGACCGGGTGAGTGTGCGCGAAGCCACGTCACCAACCGTGGAGCCACCGAAGGTGCGCACGCCACCGCAGCACCGGAGACAACAACAGGCGACAAGCCAGCAACGAGTGAGTCTGCAACTAGCCGTCGCAGAGTTCCTCGCGCGGACCCTTCTTCGGCAGCGATGACACCGACGAGGCCTTCGGGAACTTGCGCTGACGCTCGCTCGAAATCGCACAACACCAACATGCGCAAACCCTCGCCGCGCACACCCAATTCGTTGTCGGTGATCGCAATTACTGCATCGGCTTTACTTGCGGAACGAGCAACCACACGGTCGGCGGGAGCAGTGCCGCGCACGAGCCCTCGACGGGTTAGTCGATAACCGACACCCGGCACCGCGGCTCTGATCGCTTCAAGGACTTCGTGGTCGCGTACATCTGTCGACGGAACGAGGCACCCAGTAACGAAGTCATCGATGAGCAGAATCCAGTCGTCTGCGTCCATCGGCGTTCGGTGCTGCTCGCGCAGTTGTGCACCACTCGGAAGTGGAAGCAGCCCGGCATGCACCGCGCGTAACACCGCATCAGCAAGATCGGGCCACTGGCGTGCGATCGACTTCCACGAAATGGCAGTGTGGCCGTCGGGCGTTAGTGCAACGCTCTCAGCGGTGACGGCTCCCCTGCGCGCGAATCTCTCGTCGAGCCACTGAAGGAACGGAGTTGACGTGAGTTGCGGAGTCATGAGATCTGAACGCAATTGAGCGAACCTCTGCGAGGTTCGTGCAAGGTAGTCCGCTTCACCAGCGGTCGGTTCGGTGAACCAGACGAGTTCGCGGAACGGTGCGAGCTGTCCGTCGCGTACGAAACCGGGAATGCTCGCTGAATAGATCACCGGGCCGAAGAGTGTGGCAACCAGTGCGGCCTCTTCGGCACTCAATGCTTCCGGTGGCGTCGCAGTGAGAGCAACCACCCGAACATCGGGCAGTCGCTCAAGCACTTCGGCGAGCAATTCACCCCACACTTCCACTAGGTGGTGACACTCGTCGAGCACGAGTGTCAGAGGCCCTGCGGTGGCAAGGCGATCGATCAGGGCGAGCGCATGGGGATGGAGCCGATCGATCTGACGCGGCTTCGCGGTCTCGGCGCTGCCGTCGGTCGCTTCCTCCGCCTCGGCCTGCTCGTCGGGAGTGAACACCGCAAGCGCCTGATACGTCAACACGGTGACCGAAGCACCAAGGTCAGTCGTCGTTGAGCACTGCATACTCATCGTCGAGCCCTGCGCCACCCACTGCCCTTGTATTGCCGTGTTCGGCCCGAACACCACCGCACGTCGCCCCAAACGCGCGATCGCCTCAAGGCCAAGTCGGGTCTTGCCTCCCCCCGGCGGCAACACAACCCATCCTGATGTGCGGCCGGTTGCCCACGCCGCGTCAAGCGCGGCAAGCGCTTCAGACTGCTGACGCCGCAGCGGCGGTAGCGTCGCCGGCGCAGGTTGCTGCATGGCCTTCAGCCTACGCGCGCCAAGGCCTGGGCCATCTGAACGCGCTAGGAGCGCGTTTGGGTGCCCCCGATCTCTAGCGACTCATTCAGCTCGAAGCCGATGAGGCCGGTTCGGCACCAATTGTCGGGGAGAACGGTGTGCTCTGGAGAATGAAACCGTACGAACTCGAATACAACGTGCAGCCACAGGTCATGATGAAGACGTTGCTGGTGTTACCCACGAAGTACTGGGTGACGTTGGTGTCGGTACCGATGTACTCAGAGGCGTTTCCGCCCTGAATGGTGATCCACCAATTATCGAGGGCCCCGTGGTGTCCCTGCCCGAAAGTGATCGGGTACTGGTTTCCTTTGTAGTTCATCGTCGCTGAGAATGCGAAGTTCAGTTGTGCGGGTCCATCAATGTAACCCGACGCGTTTTGCCCCTGCGAGTAGTACTGAGCCACATTGGGGTTGACGCCGCCATAAACGTTCTTGAACCAGTTGGCTACTTGCGTACTGCCTGACCGGTTCGCATAGAACGCCAGACAGTATCCCTGGCCTTTGTTAGTGCTTTCATCAATTCCTTGCGATGGAGGCCACGCGCCCACCGAAACTCCCGAGTCAATCTGCAACGGGCTGAAGTTGCTGAAACTCAAGGGGCCAAGACTGGCCATGACGAAGCAGACCTCTTGGGCGGGAAGCCCGCCGCTCAGCGTCCCCGACGGCCGTGGAGTTGCCGAGGTGGAAGTACTGGCCGATGTAGATGGATCAACGGTGATGGAAGCGGACGTGGTGGCAGTCGGAGAGTTTTTCGATGTCATGGGATCGACGCTTTGACTAGCCGAGCATCCGCTCACCACGAGAAGTGCAAGGCTTGCCGGAATTGTCACCCACCGTTTGACCACAGTTCCATCGTGCGCCGCTACCTCATAGCGTAGACAGTGACGAAAGGCCCTTGATGGTGATCGGCGGACGATAAACCGTGGAGGTATGAAGCGTCGAATCTGGGCCATGGCAATTGCGGCGCTGACAGTCACGTCGGCAGTGGGTTGTTCAACGAGTCAGAGTGTCGACCCCCTGCATTCCCAATCAATGGCGTCTCTCTCAAGAACAGCGTCACCCGTGTCGACGCCCACGTCATCAGCAACGCAGACCGCCACTCCCCTTGTGAGTTCTTCGCCGTCGGTCAACAAGATGGTGATCAACGCAGGCGCCGGAACTGGCATCTCGAGCGTGCAATTCCAATTCAGCGGCAACTACTCGATCACGTCGAGCGAAGCGAGTTCGTGGGGTGGCGTCTCGTACGAGCCCATCACGCCTCTGGGCAACACGAACGGTGGTGGCACCGTGCTCGTGACCGCTAATCGCTCACACAGTGCCCCTCCTGCGCAGTTCCTGCAGAGCAACACAACACTGGCGATCTGCACGAACTCCACGGCGGGCGGATCGTCAGCATGTCGAGATCAATGGCCATCGGATCTGAATTTCGCCTTCACCGGAACCCTGATAATCAATGGCACCAACAGTTACCCGGTGGCAATTGGCCAGGGGAATGTGAGCGGGGTGAACAACTGGTGGCTCGGCGGACCCGGATTCCAGATTCCCACCGTTACCGACTACGACATGACAACACCCGACAAAAAGTTCGCGATTAGTCGCACGAACGGTGGCGGCCAAGATTACACGTGGTTCGTGCAGGCAATCTAGCCCTGCCTCTTCGGTCCCTCGCCGATGTCTCCTGCGGCGGCAACGTGCACGATTTCCTCGTTTGCTCGCCGCCACATGCGCAGTCCTAGGGTCACGGCGAACCCACCCACGAGACACAACAGCACACTTTGATAGGCGAAGAATGCCACGCGCTCGGACAACTCCGGATTGGTCAATTGTCCGGTCTCGAACTCCACTGCCGATGCGCTGAGTCCCACAGTGCGCGCCGCCAAAATGGCGGCAACGCCCAACGCCATATCCCAGAGCGCGTGCAGCCCAATCACGATTGCCAGCCACAGCCCAACGTTCTTCGTCAGCCGCAGTCGACCATCTTTCGCCGACGCGAACAGGGCACCTGCCAACAGCCCAGTCCACAGTGCATGGCCGATCGGAGTGAGCAGTCCTCGTGATATCTGAGTCTCGGCGATCGCCAAAACGTCGACGGTTCGATGAGAGATGAACGCATTGAACGAGTAGCCAGCTGACTCGAACCCAGAGAAGCCGAGCCCGACCGTCGCACCGAGCAGCATGCCGTCTCGACGGCAGTAGAACGCCAGCCTTCGGGCAAGGAGCCAGACCAACGCCAACTTCACGCACTCTTCGACCACAGCGACATCGAGGTAATACAGAATCTGCAGGTGCATCAATAGCAGGCTCTCGAGCAACGCTGATGACAGAACCCCAAGAGCGCCACCCGCTGCGAAGGCCAAGACGAGCAGGTACGGGTCGAGAGCGGTGGTGACCGCGGTCAGGTTACGGCCCCACCCAGTTCGATCGAGAACCCACATCAGTAGTGCGAACGGCACCACGAAACTTCCGATGAGAAACACAGCGGGTATCAGCACCTGATCTTGCGTGAACGACGTGATACCAATCGCGATGAACCACGCCGCGAGTCCCACGACCAGGACACGCAGCCACGACGCATCCTGTAGTCGCTGCTCGGGCGCCGACACTTTCACCTCCACAAAGTTGCCCATCTCAGTCCTACTCTGGCAGCACGCACTCGCATGCGCCGTGTTCGGCGCGCTTTGCACACCACCTGTGCTGAGCGAAAAGAGGCTACACTGGGAGTGTTCTGACTGCGGGGTGCGCAATGCGAAAGAGTTGGTTCCGAGGAACCATCATCGGCGCTGCATTCGTCGTTCTCGCAGCGTGCTCTACATCCTCGCCCACGGCCGTTTCAACCACCTCAGCTGACTATCAACGCGGGTATCAGATCGGACTCGAGGCGTACACGTACGGTCTTCCCTTGCTCGTGACAAACTCCACCTTTCTCACGATGACGAGCGTGAACGTTTCTCAAGGTGCGTACGGACCCGTGAACCAGTTCAACAACGTGCGCTCGGCCAATACAGCAAGTAGCACAGCCGTGGTCGCCCCCGGATCGACCAGCCTGTCGTCAATCGCCTGGCTCGATCTCACCGACGAACCTCAGGTAGTGCACGTTCCCGAGGTCACAGGTCACTACTTTGTTCTCGCATTCATCGATCCGTACACAGAGAACATTGTGAATCTTGGAACTGCCAGCAACACGGCCCCGGGCGATTACGTAATCGAAACTCCGCAGCAGCGCACGGCAACGATCCCTGCGGGCACCCACGCCTTGCCCGTTGACTATTCGCGCATCTGGGTCATCGGTTCCACCCAACTCAAGGGCCCCTCAGACGTTGCTGCGGTCAACGAGATCCAAGACCAGTACACGCTGACACCTCTGTCGAAGTACGGCACCACGTACTCGCCGACCACCCCTAGCCCCGCAAACACGACCGTGACAAAACACGCGCCCGCAACCGGGCTGCAGTTCTTCGACGAACTCGGGGAACAACTCGCCCTCTTTCCACCACCGAGCGCGGATGCTCCTGCGCTCGCTCGCTTCGCCACAGTAGGTATCGGACCTGGCAAGACTCCGTCGACGGATTCCTCACTCGGTGCCGACATTCAGCAAGGTCTCACCGACGCGGTGGCAGCTGGTCCCGCGGACATTGAGAAGCAGACGCAGGCGCTTTTCGCGCAAGGTTTCGGAATCCACAACGGGTACCTGCTCGGCGGATTTGGCACGTACGGCACAAACTATTCCGAACGCGCGGTGATTTCGCAGGTCGGCCTGGGTGCGTTTGTGGCACATCAAGCGATGTACGCAATGAGTTGGAGTGACTCCGCGAAGACTGCCCTGAGCGGCTCAGAGGCCTACGTCCTTCACCTCGCTACTGCGCCTCCAACTGATGAAGGCTGGTCTCTCACGGTGTACTCGTTGCAAGGTGCGCTCATCGCCAACCCACTGAACCGCTACTCGTTCACCAATACGTCGACCCTCACGCGCAACTCCGACGGCTCCATTGACTTCTTCCTGCAGTCAACCCAACCGGCGAGCGCCGCACAGCAGGCCAACTGGATTCCAACGGCCGAGGGACAGGGATTTGAGGTGACGTGGCGACTCTTCGCCCCCCAACCTCAGTCGATCAAAGGCATCCTCGACGGTTCGGGATGGCAGCCGCCCGCGATCTCGTTGGTTTCGTCGGCGTCGGCGAGTGAGTAAGTGCGGCGACCCTTCCTAGAATCACCGACTACGCGCATCCACTGGGGCGCCGCCACGCGCTAGGTGCGCGCTTGGGTGCCCCCGATGCGAGTGAGGGGACGAGAGGTCGACGGATAGTAGACGGATAGAACGGATGGTCGACGGATAGTAGACGGGAAATAGCCGCTTGAGACCGCCGCCGGATGCTAGTCGAGGTAGTCGCGCAGAACCTGTGAACGGCTCGGGTGACGCAACTTGCTCATCGTCTTGGACTCAATCTGGCGAATGCGCTCGCGCGTCACTCCGTAGACCTTGCCAATTTCATCGAGTGTCTTGGGCTGACCATCGGTCAGACCGAAGCGCATGCGCACCACGCCCGCTTCGCGCTCACTGAGCGTGTCGAGAACCGACTCGAGCTGCTCCTGCAACAACGTGAACGACACCGCGTCGGAAGGAACGATCGCCTCAGAGTCTTCGATGAGGTCACCGAATTCGCTGTCACCATCTTCACCGAGCGGCGTGTGCAGGGAAATCGGCTCGCGACCATACTTTTGAACTTCGACGACCTTTTCGGGGGTCATGTCCAGTTCCTTGGCGAGCTCTTCAGGCGTGGGTTCGCGACCGAGATCTTGAAGCATTTGGCGCTGCACGCGAGCGAGCTTGTTGATGACCTCGACCATGTGCACCGGAATACGAATGGTGCGGGCCTGGTCGGCCATCGCGCGCGTGATCGCCTGACGAATCCACCAGGTGGCATACGTCGAGAACTTGTAACCCTTGGTGTAGTCGAACTTCTCGACCGCGCGAATCAGACCGAGGTTGCCTTCTTGAATCAGGTCAAGGAAGAGCATGCCGCGGCCGGTGTAGCGCTTAGCCAACGAGACAACCAGTCGCAGGTTGGCTTCGAGCAGGTGGTCTTTTGCCCGACGACCGTCGGCAGCGATCCAGACGAGGTCTTCGTGCAGACCCTTCGCGAGTTTCTTGCCCGAGTTGAGCTTCTCTTCGGCAAACAGACCCGCCTCAATCCGCTTGGCGAGTTCGACCTCTTGTTCGGCGTTGAGCAGGGGCACGCGGCCGATCTGCTTGAGGTAGTCCTTGACCGGGTCGGCCGTGGCGCCGGCGGTGATGACGGTCTGCACCGGCTCATCGGTCTCGTCGACGTCGGAAATGACGAAGCCCTCTTCGTCTTCGGCCGCCTCAGCTGCCGCCCCGGCGTCCGCGGCAGGCTCGACAACAACCTCTGCGAGGTCCTCAGCGAGCTCCGCTTCGAGTTCGGCCTCAATCACGGCCACTGCCGCGAGGTCGATGACCTCTTCTTCTTCGACGACGACCACTTCGCCGTCGATGATCACACCTTCAGTGATCTCAACCTCGATAATCGCGCCGGCCTTGCCCTTGGCCACCTTCGCCGGTGCAGCAGCCTTCTTCGCGGGAGCCTTCTTTTCTGCCACCTTCGCCGGTGCAGCAGCCTTCTTTGCGGGAGCCTTCTTTTCTGCCACCTTCGCCGGTGCAGCAGCCTTCTTCGCGGGAGCCTTCGCAGCAGGCGGGACCTTCTTCACAGCGGCCTTCTTCGCCGGAGCCTTCGCAGCAGGCGGGACCTTCTTCGCGGGGGCCTTCTTCGCGGCAGGCTTGGGCGCGGGCACGACCTTCAGATCGGCCTTCGACGCTGTCTTCTTTTCGGCAGGCTTCGCGCTGGAAGATGCCTTCTTGGGAGCGCTAGTGGGCACGTCAACCTCTTCTTCAGGGCACGAACTAAGCCCGTGTCAAGGCGGGCGAACCGACTTGGACGGGCTTGCGGGGAACCGCTAACTCATCATCGCACGCCGAGTGCGATTGTTATGCATTGGGTCACTCCAGCGCAGTCATCGGGTCGACAAGGGCTCCCTGCCCCTCGGCGCCGGCCCGGGATTCACACCACAACAGCACCGCCACCGAGCCCACAATGAGGGCTATGCCGGCCGCTTGGGCCAACCCAACCGTCTCTCCCAAGACCACCGCCCCAAGCACCACCACGACGACTGGCTCAATCGTGGAAATCACCGCCGCTGTTGAGGGCGCAATACGGGCTAGGCCGATCGAGAGCAACCCGAAAGCGACCACGGTTCCGATCAGTGCCATTCCCAGTACGCCCAACCACCCCTGCGGATCGCTGGGCGACCGCGAGTCGGTGATCACCGCAAGTAGCACGAATGTCGCCGTGGCGCCGGTCATCACCAGAGCCGTGCTAGGAAGGGCTCCGGCACGTAGCAGAACGCGACTTGCCACAACGAGGTACGTGGCAAAGAGCACCGAGCACCCCACGACTTCGGCGACTCCTACCCATGACGCCGCCGCAAAGGAACCTGCCGTCGCTGCTCCCACGGTGATCGCTGCGCCCATCATGGCAACCGCAACGCACGCAACGGTGATTGCACTCGGTCTTCGCCGGAACATCACGGCTGCGATGAGCACTACCCACGCCGGATATAGATACAGCAACGTCTCTGCCAGCCCCGCCGACACAGTCTGAAGTCCCACGAAAAACAGCACGACTTCAGGGGTCAGCAGGAAGGCACCGAGCGCTAGCAGCGTGAGTGAGAGCCGAGCCGGCGGGAACATCGACTCACGTCTAATACGAGCGCGAATCACCATCGCCACAACAAGGATCACACTCGCGATTGAAAAACGCCACGCCAACAATGCGAACGGCTCAGTTCCACTCGCGTAGGCGAGTTTGCCAAAAATTGGCAAGGTGGCGAAAGCAGTGGCCGAGATAGCGATGAGGCCCGCGCCCAGCGCGCGACCCCCTCGCTGAGACGCGAGTACCTTCACTTCTTCTTCGGTGCCACCGGCGGCAGTTCGATTCCGTTTTCGACCAGCGCCTGCTCAATGCGGCGGTTGAGGGTCTCGATCACCTTGACCCGCGCGAACCGCTTGTTATCGGCCTCGACCAGAGTCCACGGTGCCCAGGTGGTGTCAGTGCGATCAACCATCTCGCGCACGGCCTCTTCATACTCGGCCCGCTTCTCGCGGTTGCGCCAGTCCTCATCGGTGAGCTTCCAACGCTTCAGCGGTTCCTTCTCGCGTGACTTGAAACGACGCAACTGCTCTTCGTGCGAGATGTGCAACCAGAACTTGAGCAGAACCATGCCTTCGTCCGCGATCATCCGCTCGAAGTCCTTGATTTCGTCGTAGCCGCGACGCCACTGTTCCTCGGTAGCAAACCCCTCAACCCGTTCAACCAGAACACGGCCATACCAACTGCGGTCGAAGATGGCCATGCCTCCCCAGCCGGGCAGTTGGTCCCAGAACCGCGACAGGAAGTGGTGACGCTTCTCATCGAAGGTAGGCGCCGCGAAACTCTTGACGCGCACGTGACGCGGATCCATCGGAGTAGTGACTCGCTTGATCGCGCCACCCTTCCCCGACGCATCCCACCCTTCGAACAGCAGGAGCAAGGGTGGGCCGAGCCTGCCGCTGCCATCGAAGATTCCACCCGCAACGAGTCGTAGATACAGCAGTCGCTCCTGCGCTTCTTCTAGTCGAAGCGCTTCTTCTTCACGAGAGAGTGAAAGCGACAGGTCAAGTGCGTCGAGGCGTCCCATAGCAATGATTGTGCACCCCCGCGGGGCGCGTTGGCAGGCCGATACCTAGAGCCGCTTAGCGATCAGCGTTGTCGTCGAGAACAATGTGCGTGGTCGAGTCAGCTGATCCGATTTCGAGCGCGAGTTGCACCAGGCGGCCGACTTCAGCACTTTCGATGAGGAAGCCATCGTGGCCATAGGGAGATCCGATGACATGGGCCGGTTCGCTGGTCGGAATCAGCGCCGCCATCTCCTGCTGCAAACGAATCGGATACAGCCGGTCAGAATCAATTCCACCGACGACCACAGGAACAGTGATCGAACCAAGCGCCGCCGCCACTCCCCCGCGACCGCGTCCGACATCGTGAGTGTTCATCGCCTCCGTGAGGCTCACGTAGGTTCCGGCATCGAAGCGACGAACGAGTTTTTCGGCGTGGTGGTCAAGGTACGACTCAATGGCGTACCGCCCACCGCGCAGCGGATCTTCTGACCCCTGCGGCGAACGGCCAAAGCGAAGTTCGAGTTCGGTTTCGCTGCGGTACGACAGGTGCGCCATGCGTCGCGCAAGGCCCAAACCCTGGTGCGGACCGTTGCCCGGCTGTGCGTGGTAGTAGTCGCCGTCGCGGTAGCACGAATCGCTGCGCACAGCAAGAATCTGCGCCGCATACAACCCGATCTCATCGGATGTTGCAGCGGCACCGACCGCAAGCACCACCGAAGCACCGACTCTCTCGGGCGCCATGATGGCCCACTCAAGTGCGCGCATCCCGCCCATCGAACCACCCGCAACTGCGACCCACCGATCGATACCGAGCGCTTCGGTGAGGCGGATCTCAACTTCAACTTGGTCACGAATGGTAACGCGGGGCCAGCGCGATCCCCACGGCTTTCCATCAGGTGCGAGCGAGGACGGGCCGGTAGTTCCTTGGCAGCCGCCCAGCACGTTGGGGCACACGACGAACCACTCATGGGTGTCG
>CAIYMF010000227.1 GCA_903927265.1 uncultured bacterium
ACACGATCTTCGGTGAGGTTGCCGACCAAGACAGCCGAGACGTGGTCGACGCCATCGCGAAGGTGTCGACTGACGGTGGCGACAAGCCGCTCGACGACGTGGTGCTGCACTCAGTCGAGATCACCGTCACCGACTGAACCCCTTTTGCATGGGGGGACACTCAGCACGCATAGACGCAGTTTTCCTACCCCATCAGTAGCACGTTGCGCCTAGGGAATGAGAACGAGGCGGGTTCCGACGGTTCCTGCCGACATGCGGTCCCAGGCAGATTCGGCGTCATCGAGCGGCACTTTCTCGATGTCGATACCCAGCGTCCCGTTGCGCGCCATGTCGAACGCCTGCTGTAGCAACGCAGACTGACCGGGCCAGCCAAGTGACACGGTGCTGAATCCGAGGACGTCGATGCCTCGGCTTCTTACCAGTGCGGAGGGCAACGACAGCATCGCTGCCGCTGAGTCGCCGAGGTTGACGAGGCGTCCCCCGGGTGCCAGCGCGCGTGTCGCGGCGAGCGCCGGCATTCCTGCAACGGGGTCGATCACAAGTTGAGCACCACCGTCGGTTGCTTCAAGAAGGGAAGCTGCGAGTTGGTCGACGTCGATGTCGGCACTATCGATTGCAGCATCGGCACCGCGGGTGAGGGCGCGCTCGCGATTGTGGGCTCCGCGTGCGACAGCGACCACGCGGGCGCCCGCAGCGTGGGCCGCTTGCACGGCAATCTGCCCCACGAGGCCGGATGCTCCGAGGACGATCACCGTCTCGCCGGGGACAAGCCGCCCGCGCGCAAGCGCACCGAGTGCTGCAGGTGCGGGGTTGGCCAGAGCCGCTGCGACGACAACGTCAATGTCAGGTAATTCCAGAGTGCGCGCCAGGTCAACGGCACAGTGCTCAGCCATGCTGCCGCCCTCGCCAGAAAACATTCCAGCGCTGGTAGCAAACAGAATCGGGCGCCCATCAGCGGTGGTTCCTGTGCCGTGCAGTCCGGGAATGTAGGGGCATGGAGGCACGCCGAAGTACGTGGTTCCGGATGCGATGAGCAACTCAACCGGGGGAATGGCGGCCGCGGTGACTGTGACGTTTTCGCGGCCTTCAACGTCGACGGGGTCGGCGTAGTCGATGGTGCGAGGGCTCATTCCGGGCGAGGTAATGACGGCTGCGCGCATGATCGTGAGGGTACGCGACCGTTGATCGCGCTGTGCCCGGAAGTACGGTGTGCCCGTAAGTTCGGTGCCGCTCGTCGACCCCCTAGCGTTGGGGGTCACTGCAAACAAGGGTGCGACATGTCTATCTCGGGTGAAACGGCCACATCGAGTGCGCGCGCGGGTCGCGCAGGTGTCGGCTTCCTGATTCTGGCGGGTGCGCTGAGCGCCGTTCTGCCGATGTCCCTTGATTTCTACTTGCCGGCGTTCCCGCAAATTGCCGAACAGTTTGGAACCGACGTCGGCCAAGTTCAATTGTCGCTGAGTGCTGCCCTTCTTGGTTTCAGCGTTGGGCAACTGGCATGGGGTCCACTCACTGATCGATATGGCCGTAATCGCCCGCTGCTGGTGGGGCTGGCTGTCTTTGTGTTGGCATCTTTCGGCTGTGCTTTTGCTCCGACGTTCACCGCGCTGATGATCCTGCGGCTCGTTCAAGCGTTGGGTGGCTGTGTGGCCGTCGTGGGTTCACGCGCGATGGCTCGTGACCTCTACTCGGGGCAGTCGTTGGCGCGCGCATTGTCGTTGATCTTCCTCATCTTTGGAGTCGCGCCGGTGCTGTCACCCGCGTTGGGCGCGATTCTGTTGACGTGGTGGTCGTGGCAGGCGATGTTCATCTCCCTGGGCGTTTTCGGGGCAGCGTGTTTCGTGGGAGTGGCCCTATTTGGTGAAACCCTTCCGATCGAGCGGCGACTCGGCCAGGGTGTCGGTCAGGCAATGCGGTCATTTGGAAAAGTGTTGCGCGCCCCGACTGCTCGACGTGCGGCCGCCGTCAGCTTCCTCACCGGGGCGGCGCTCTTCTCATGGGTGGCTGTGGCACCGGCCGCATTGCTGGAAACGAGTGGGCTTTCGCGCGGCGGATTCATCGTGGTGTTCGGTCTGGTGTCACTCACGATCGTGGTGATGTCGCAGGTGAACGCTGCTCTCTTGCGGCGCGTTGACGTGCACCAGTTGTTGTTTCGATGTGTCGCGTTGATGGCGGTAGCGGCGCTGGTGCTGCTGGCCGCGACCTTACTGAAGGCTCCCTTTTGGCTGCTGGTGGTGTTGCTCGGATGCACCGTGTGTTTCGTGGGCGCGATCTTCGCCAATGTGATGGCGGTGGGGCTCGAGCCTTTCGCAGCGTTGGCGGGTGCCGCCGCCGGAGTACTGGGGACGGTTCAGACACTGGGGGGTGCGGTGTCGTCGGCACTCTTGGCTGGGCTCGCAATTCCCGGAACGGTCGCGATGGCGCTCGGCTTGTCCATTCCGATGGTCATCGCCATTCCTATCGCTCGCAAGTTGCGCAATCACGCGGAACCGGCCGACCTCTAGTCGCGGCACCGTCCGCTTGATGGGGTGAGCAGCTTTTTGGGGTAAGGAAACTGCGTCTAGGCGTGCTGAGTGTCCCCCCCTGCGGAAAAGTGGCGGGAAACCCGCACCCACAGGGCCAAATACCGATCCTCCGTACCTAATCGATAGAAAGCAAAAAGTCGATTTTCTCTTGACAGGTCGATTCTGTTGCTGATGTAGTGACCTACACCACATCAGTGCCGACTCGGGTCGGTCAAATCATCGGAGAATCTTCAATGCGGATTGCGAACGTGAATGGGCGCCTAGCGGTTGCTGTTGGCGACGGCTGGGTCGATGTCGAGCAGGCGAGTGGCGGCGCTTTCGCGGCGGACCCGCAGGCGATCTACGACCGCTGGGCGGATTTCACTGCCTGGGCATCGACAATCTCGGTCGATGCGGCCACGGTTGGCGGTGCACTCGGATTACCCGTGCCTGCTCCGAGGCAGTTGATCGCAATCGGTCTGAACTATCGCGAGCACGCCATGGAGAGCAACCTCGACATCCCCGAGCACCCCGTGGTCTTCGCGAAGTTCCAGTCCTCGCTCATTGGCCCTGGCGCCACCGTGACTCTTCCGAGCGACGGCGTCGACTGGGAAGTCGAGCTCGTGATCGTCATCGGCAAGGAAGCCCACGGAGTTGCAGTGGCTGACGCGTGGGACTACGTCGCCGGACTCACCGTCGGTCAGGACCTCTCGTGGCGCGCGGTGCAACTGCGAGGACCGGCTCCCCAGTTCTCGATCGGAAAGTCCTACCCCGGCTTCAGCCCGCTCGGCCCGGTCGTCGTGACTCCCGATGAGTTCGCCGATAAGAACGACCTCGCGATCTCCTGCTCTCTCAATGGCGAGGTGCTGCAGGAAGGCCGCACGAGCGACCTGATCTTCCCGGTTGCCGAGATCGTGTCGCGTTTGTCGCAAAGTCTGACCCTCTACCCAGGTGACCTCATCTACACCGGAACCCCCAAGGGTGTCGGTGCCGGTCGCACGCCGAAGCGCTTCCTCGTCGAGGGCTCACTCGTGAGTTCGATCGAGGGCGTAGGTGACCTCACCATCAACCTCGTCAACGGCTTCTAGGAGAATTCGATGTCCCTTCACCGATTGAGTTCCTTCA
>CAIYMF010000228.1 GCA_903927265.1 uncultured bacterium
CGGCGACAGCTGGGTTGACAGCGTCGAGTCCGACGCCGCCTCACTCACCGTAGTGAAGGCCACCGCGACGATCGAGGCATCAAGCGAACTCGGATACACCGGGGTACTCATCACGGCCGTACTCAGTGCGCCCGGGGTTTCCACCGTGACCGGATCGGTGACGATTTCGGAAGGTTCAACGACCCTGGCAACAGGCTCACTCAATGGCGGGATTTACCGCACCGGACTGCCGGCGAGTATGAGTTCAGGAACTCACAACCTCACCGTGTCGTACGGAGGATCGTCAACGGTGGCGCCCACGTCGGTACCCCTGACGGTGGCGATTCCGTAAGAATTACGACTTGTGGTGCTTCTTGAAGTACTTCTCACGCCACTTGTCGGCCTTGGAACGCAGGTCGATCAGCGCGATCAATTCATCCTTGCTCAGGTGATCTGAATCGCCCTGCATAAAGCCCGTGATCGCGGCGGCATAGTCGGTCTCGGCACGACGCCAGCGCCCGAGGGGGTCCTTCTCAATCTCCTTGGCCATAACCGGACTGTAACCCCCGAAGGTTAACAGCCACGACGATGCCCAAATTCAGGCTCACTCCAACGGGTGACGCGCGACTCATACCACTCGGCGGGGCGTGGAATCCACATGCCCGGTGGCATAGCCACGGTGAAGCGCTGAGACTCGCACCACGAGGTAGCGGCCACGATCGGCGGCCTTGGGGGTGTAGCGGGGAGTGGTGGCGAGCACGGTTGGCTTACCGAGGGGCTTGCCGCCGGAAGCTGAGGGGTAGCGCAGCCATTGGTAGGTGTACGAGATGCGCGTGGTCACCGACGGCACCCAGGCCCACGTGCCACGTGAAGCCGAAGCTGACGTGCCAACCCGCGGTGCGCTGATGATGCGCGGGCCGAAGGTCGAGCCAGGTGAGCGAATGGTCGGAGCGGGGCCAAGCCCGACGCGACGACCGGTCACCGTAACCTTCGAGGTCAGTCCGTCGCGGTTGGTGGCCGTGACCGTGCAACTGAGCACCGCGTTATAGATGTTCGAAGTCAGGAGCCGGCGAGCCCGGAAGCCGATCGTGCGCACCGCCGTTCCGCTGGTGTACTTCCACACGTATCCGAAGTGAAGGCCACTTTGATTCCACGTACCAACCGAGCACCCGACGGTTCCGCCAACCTTGGACGCGCCACTAATGACCGGCTTGGTCACCACCTTGGCAGGCGTTGGTGCGGCGCCGACGGTGACGGCAGTGGAGACACCTGTAGCCGCCAGTGAGTCGGGGTTAGTTCCGGTGACATTGCAGGTGATGGTGTGACCGACGTAGCTGGTCGGTAGTGCCGCCGACAGGTCGCTGGTGTTCGCCGTAGTCACCGTTCGGAAGGGTGATCCGGTACCGGAGACGTACCAGCGGTAGCGATACGACAATCCTGCCTGCGTCCAGGTGCCGGCCGAACAGGTCGCGCGTTGAGTCGCGCGCGCACCAGTGACCGACGGACGTACTGAGTTGACGGGAGCGACGGGGTTCGGGCCACCGTAGACCGACACTCCGGTTGACGTGGAAGTCGTCGCGACCCCATCGCCGTTCGTCGCAGTGACGCGGCAGGTAACCGAGGCGCCGTAATAGGCCTGCAGCAAGGTCGGCGAGGTGTTGGTGAGATCGAGAACATCGCTGACGGTGCTGAACGTCGTGGTGTTGGTGCCCAACGAATAGCGCCACTGGTACGTGTACGTGTAAGGCGAGTCACCGGGTGAATCCCAGCCGCCCGCCGCACACGTCAGCGTCGAGCCGATCGTCGAAGTTCCGGAAATCGCGGGAGCAGCGCCAGTGAGCACGGGAGCTGGTCGGTTGACATGGCGAACGAGTCGGGTTGACGTCGAGATGAGATAGCGCGGATTCGTTGGCGTGAATCGCGCGTAGTAGTGGTGGTCACCATCGGTGGGACTGATCTCAGCGGTCGCAACGCCGGTCGCGGAATTCCACGAAGTGTAGGGCGAGTAGAACAACGGATCGTCGTCGTCGTAGAACTCAACCGCACCGTCTTGGTGCGTCGTGTTGTCAGCACTCACGGTGGTCGACAACACTATTGTCGCGCCGTGACCGAGCGGGTTGGTTGTGGGCGATGCGGTCGGTGTTGTGATCGAGGTTCCGATCAACGTGGGCGCTGGGTACAACTGCCGCCAGGCACCGGGATCGAGTCCGTCGATCACTCCAAGATTTGGTGTGGGGTTGTATTCGATCACCGTGCGCCAGTAGGTGCCGTCGAGTGAATCGGTGAGTCGCAGTTCAAGCACGTTGGCGTAGGTCGAGGTGTAGTCGGTTCCACTTGAGTACGTGTACGCGGCACACGGAGGTAGCGTCGCGGCTTCGACATTGTTCGCGAGTGCGGGGTCAATGGCGATGAACGGCTGGCCGCCAGCAATCGACGTGCCGAACTCGGTACCGCCTGCCGGAAGTCCGCTTGGCGCGGGACTGAACACCACATTGCTTTGAATGGTTCGCGTGCACCATGAGGCTGGTGCAGCAGTGGGGCTCGGAACGGCGACCGTGAAGGTGGCGGTGGTGGCGTCGACAGTGGCTGTGGTGGACGCTGCAAGATACGACCCGATGTTCGAGATGTCGTCACCGGAGAACAGCTGATCGCCGGCCACGTCGAAGAGGCCCAGAGTTCCCTTGGCCTGCCCGCTCGAACCCACCTCATCGGCGCCAACCCACGGTGGAGTTCCGGCGTAGGCCTGGGCGGGTGACAGGGTCAGCGGCGCAATCGTCGCCACGAGGGCAGCCGCCACTAAGGCCACTAACCCCCGGCGAATAGTCACTTCCCTATACGAACCCAGCCGGATGACTGCCGAATGGCCCGTTGGTGAATGGCAGGTGTCCGAAGCGGGACCATCACGCGCACGAACACCGAACAGTGTGTATGCGAGGGCTCCATCGGTCGGAGACACGCGCGAACGCTGGCAAACTAGAGCCACCCCCACATCAAGGAGTGCATTGCCGTGTCGGTGAAGACCCCCCTCATCGTGTCGCTCGCTCTTGCCGCCGCCCTCGCGGGGTGCAGTAGTCAGAGCACCGATTCCGGCACCGGTTCACCGACCCCCTCGGGCCCGACTGCGAGTGCCACGGCAAGCGCCACCGAGAACGGAATCCGAGAACAGAGCGCCGCCGACATCGTGAAGACCGCCAGCACCAATGCCGGCGCCGCCACATCGGTGCACCTGCAGGGC
>CAIYMF010000229.1 GCA_903927265.1 uncultured bacterium
CAGTGAAGGACCCACCGCCGAAAGGCACTGGTGACATGCCACCGACAGTACTCGTCTGCTGTTGGATGGCAAGTCAGTGAAGGACCCACCGCCGAAAGGCACTGGTGACAACTGATCCTGCCGCATGGCGGGCGTCCATCCCTTGCGGGTTCGTGAGGGATCCACCCGTCGCCATTCACGCAAAGTGAGCCATCCAGCGAAAATCTCTTCATTCCAAGAAGAAGGTTCTTTGTTGGGGAATTCTCGCGCGGTGGCGGTGTCAGGCCTCACGTGTGCGCCTGCGCGAAATCCAGGGTGGCTCACTTTCGGTGAGCAAAAGTGGTCCAGATCGAATGAGCAGCAGCGAATAGGGGTAGATCGGATGCGGGACGGAGCGCAGCGAACCCATGGGCACGGCCCGCAACGTGCGACTAGGGCCCCATTGGGGGGCGACGCCGCAACCTTCGCCCAAGACCTTCCCTCCAGCACTCCAGCCAACACTCTTTCAGTTCCTCAAACTCACCAATAATCCACTAACAAATCCGCCCTTTTTACTGTCCGTTTGTTCGTCTCAGGCCCAGCTTGTTGACCTCTGAGGACAGTGCGGTGAGTCAGCGACCGGGAAGACGGTACTCTGAAACCGTTCGATCTGCGGCCTCCCGGGGTCTAACGGAATAGGCGCACTTATGATAAGAATTCTATTATTTGGACTCCTAATTTGTTTCAGCACTTGTTCGCAGTCCACTTACGCCCAGATCAAAATGTCGGGTGTCTTTGGGTTTCAACGGGTCGGTTCCCAAGTCACCTACGGCATCGAGCAGATAGATAATTACGGATCCACATTCTCCGTCAGCGGGACTCTCGCGATACAGCTGTGGGCGACATCTGGGCCATACTCCGGAATCGGTACCCTATTCGGCAACAAGTTGACCGAGACAGCGATAGGAACCCTCAAAGGAGGCTATTACGTGCGCAACATCGCACGAACGCAGGTCTTTGTGGAGCCCCCTCCTGGGAGCTACAACATCGTCTTTGTCTTGGCCGAATGGAACGGCTTCCAGTATGTCACCGACGATTACAGCAACTTTCCCGCTCGTGAGTCTTTCGGTGTTTTAGCTCTACCGCCATCAATCGCAATCCAGCCCACTGGTCTTGATCTGCGGCAGGATCAATCCGGAACCTTGTCTGTCTCGGCGGCTGGCAGCACTCCCCTCTACTATCAGTGGTACAAGAATGGAATCGCTATTCTGGGTGCTACACAGAAGTCATTCGTCATCCCGCAGGCCCGGTTGTCGGACGCGGGAAGCTACTCAGTACTTGTCAGCAACATCGTGGGATCCATTGCAAGCACCGCGGTCAACGTGAGGGTCGGCGCTGTGATGCCAACCATCGTAGCTAACCCAACGAGCCGCACCGTCGCGAGTGGATCGACGGTCCTCTTTTCAGTGAACGCTTCTGGATCAGCGCCTCTGCAATATCAATGGAAGAAGGGAGCCACTACCCTGGTCGATACCGCCAGCATCCGGGGCACCTCGACGGCGACCTTATCCATCCAAACCGTACAGGCAAGTGACGCTGGGAGTTACACTTGCGTTGTCGGCAATGGCGCGGGCGCAGTAAGCAGCCTGGCTGCCATTCTAACCGTAACCACCCGGCCCCAGATCATCGCCCAGCCGGTTACACGGTCGGCGGTCGAGGGCGGCACTACCTCCATCGGAGTAACCGCTGCAGGAACGGGGCCATTCACATATCAATGGAAGCGCAACGGCCTCAACGTGGCAAACGGAGGTGGCGTATCCGGCGCCACGACATCGATTCTGACATTTACTGGAATCCAGGCCTCTCAGGGTGGGGACTATGTTGTCGTCGTCTCGAACGCAGCCG
>CAIYMF010000230.1 GCA_903927265.1 uncultured bacterium
CAGTCGATATCCGACGCCGAGCACGGTCTCCACGATCGCTGCCGAATCGTCGCCGAGTTTGCGTCGCAGGTTCTTCACGTGGGAGTCAATCGTGCGCTCATAGCCGGCGAACTCGTATCCCCGTACCCGATTGACCAGCTCGGCGCGCGAGTACACCCGCCCGGGCGAGCCAGCGAGAGTTGTCAGAACGCCCCATTCGGACGGCGTGAGTTCCAGTACCGTCCCGTCGATCGATGCCTCGTGTCGTGTCGCGTCAATGCGAAGGCGACCATCGCCGAAGGAGTCGGTGTCGACGTGCTCGTCGACTCCGTGCCGACCCAGCACCGCAGCCACCCGTAGCACCACCTCCTGAGGACTGAACGGCTTGCTGACGTAGTCGTCGGCACCTCGCTGCAGTCCGCGGATACGGTCCTCTACCGAGCTGCGAGCGGTCAAGGCGATGACGGCGATGCCCATCACGGTCGCCGTGTCGAGCACCTCGAGGCCGTCGATGTCCGGAAGCCCCAGGTCGAGGAGGACCAGATCCGGTGCTGCGCTCGCCAGCAGGAGCAGGGCCTCCGATCCGGTGCCCGTGCTCAGGACCGAATGACCTGCACGCTCGAGATAGCGGCGCAGGAGTTCGCGAATATCGCGTTCGTCCTCGACAACCAAGATGGTGGGCACAATGCCATCCTGCCCAACATGTGGCGGCCACGCGCGATTCACCTCGTTTGGGCCGCAATCTCCACACGATCCACACACCGAGCACACCGTCGGTCCATCCCGAGCAGTCATTGTCGGCAGTGAAGAAAACATGAACCCCGGGCCATCGCCCCGGCCAACAAAGGAGTCATCATGCGTCGTTCACTCACCGCAGCAGTAGTCATCGCTGCCGGCATCACCAGCCTCGCCGTGGCCGCGGGTCCCGCATTCGCCGCCAACGGCAACACAACGAGTCCGGGCACCTGCACGGGGACAGGGACCAACACGGGCGCCGGCACGATGAATGGCCAGGGCCGGGGCATGGGCTCAGGGTCCGGCACGGGCATGGGCATGAGCACGGGCACTCACATCACCGCAGCCTCGGGCACGCTGACCGCCGCGCAGAAGGTCGACGTTCTCTACATGGTCGAAGAGGAGAAGCTGGCGCACGATGTCTACGCGGCCCTCGCGGTCAAGTATCCGGCCACCGTTCAGTTCAGCCAGATCGTCAAGTCCGAGGCACAGCATCAGGCAGCGCTGCGCACTCTGTTGGTCCGCTACGGCCTCACCGACCCGACGGCCGGACTCGCTACCGGCGAGTTCGCCACCGCGTCCTTCCAGGCGCTCTACGGCGATCTGCTGGCTGACGCAACCAACAGCGTCACCGCTCTCGGCGTCGGCATCGCGATCGAGAAGCTCGACATCGCCGATCTGCGCGACGCGAAGGCGACCGTCACCGCACCCGACGTGGTGCAGGTATACACGAACCTGCTCGCCGGTTCCGCGCGCCACCTGGTGGCCTTCGGTGGCTGATGAAAGTGGCGCAAAGGGACGATGACCCGCCCCCTCGCTCACTCATAACGTCACAGGTAGCGGTCCACTCGGGCCGCTACCTGTGACTAGGAGCCAACATGAATCCTTGCGTCCCCTCGCGTCGCGCTCGTCGTATCGCCACCCTCAGTCTCGCCCTTGTCGGAGTCTCCGTTATCGCGCTCGCTCCGGCTGTGTCAGCCGCCAGCGGCGGCATACACGTCGATTCGCGCAAGGCCAAGAGGCCGAGCACGCTGCCCACCTCCATCTCCGGCACGTTCAGCGGGGCCAGCCGCGACAGCGCTGGGGTGGCCTACATGACGTGGCAGGGATCAATCGGCTTTGCCTTCGACAAGTTCAGGAACAGGGACATGGCGCAGTACGCGCTGACATCAGCCGCGATCGACTGGAACGTCAATTACACAGACCCCGTAATGCATTGCTCACTGGTGGGGTCGGGAAGCCTCACGACCACCGACATGATCGACGGCCCGGCCCTGGCCCACATGAACACCTTCGAAGCCGCTGTTTCGGAAGAGCCCTACAGATACGACTTCACCGTGAACGCGGACATCATGCGGGCCAACCTCCCGGTGACCCGGACCTGCCCAGGGAACGCGCCCGAGAACATCAACGCGGTCGAGTGGATGACCCCGGAAGGCGGCTTGGCCGGTCCCTTGGACACCCAGCAAGAAGACGGGCTGCCCAACATCGCCGACGTCGCCAGCACCCTGACTAAGCAGAACTGGGTGACCTTCGAGGGAGTCAGCGATTACACGAAGGGCCTCGGTGACACGTACCACTTCGAGTGGAACCTCACCGGATCCGGACGTAAGCCGCTGCCGAAGCGCTGACGACAGCGGCTAGGTCTGTGCCATATCGACGAAGCGCGAGTAGTGCCCCTGGAAGGCCACGGTGACGGTCTGCGTCGGGCCGTTGCGATGCTTGGCCACGATGAAGTCGGCCTCGCCCGCACGCGGTGACTCGCGCTCGTAGGCATCCTCGCGGTGCAGCAGCACCACCATGTCGGCATCCTGCTCG
>CAIYMF010000231.1 GCA_903927265.1 uncultured bacterium
CCTGACCTCTAAGTCAGTAGTCGCGCACCAAACCCATTTCTCCCGCCGCTTCCCACAACTCAGCTCGAGCGTCGGGGTGCGCCGCCTTCTCAATCAATTGGGAGGCCTGCTCACGTTGAGTATTTCCGAACACGCGCGCAAGACCCTGCTCAGTCACGATGGCGCTGTGCTGGAAACTTGTGACTGGTCCGGTGATGAGCGGCACGATCGTTGAAACTCCGGCACGCGGGTGCCATGACGGCAGTGCCATGTAGGCGCTACCTCCGCGTGAATGCAGCGCGCCGACAATGAAGTCGGTCGAGCCGCCGAATCCGCTGTAAATGCGACCCTTGATGCGACTGGCATTTGCTTGGCCGTACAGGTCAACCTGGAGCGCTGCGTTGACGCTCGTCATCTTCGGTTGACGGGCGATCTGCGCGGGGTCGTTGGTGCGCTCAGTGCGCAGCATGTGCACGCGCTTATTGAGGTTCACGAAGTCGTAGAGGTCGCGACTTCCGAACAAGAAGCTCGACGTCAGCGGAATCTCCGGGTCGAAGCATCCCTCTTGGTCGAGCGTAAGAATGCCATCGCTGAACATCTCAGTCCAAATGCGCATTCCGCGTCGTTCACGCAGGGCCGCCAATACGGCATCGGGTACCGAGCCAATTCCGAGTTGCAATGTGGAGCCGTCTTCGATGTGTTCAGCGATGCGCGCGCCGATTTGCTGAGAGATGGCGTCGGGGGTACTCGCCGCCGCAGTGCTCAGTGGCTCCTCGATGTCGATCAAGTAGTCGATCTCGTGTTCGTAGATCTGTGCGTCACCGTAGGTATAGGGCATCTGCGGGTTGCTCGCCACGATCACCAGTCCGCCCCGTTCGCGCACGGCCTCAATGGCCGCGGGAAGAACGTTGACCTCGATGCCCAGCGACACGGTGTCGTGGCGCGGCGCGGATGCGTGCAGCAACACGACGTCCGGCGGGGTCGCTGAGCGGTAAAGAACTGGAAGCAGGCTCAGGCGTGACGGAACGTACGAGAGTCGTTCCGCACCGCGCATTCCGGGACCGACGAAGGCTGTCTCGTAGACCACACCTTCGCGGTCGGGCAGCCCGGGCTGGGCGTTGAGCGTGTGCAGGATGTATTCGGGAACGGCGGCGTCGAACGCGGCCAGCAGGGTGCGCGGAGTCGCGAAGTTGCCACTCACCACCACTCGAGGTCGGGCAGGAAGTGACGAAACGATCGACGGCAGTTGTTCCAAGGTGACCCGTTTCATACCTGCATTGTCCCTGATTGCCGTACTCGAGCCGCACACCCCCAATCTGCGACGAGTCGTGGATGCAGAATGGGCACGTGCCAGAACTTCCTGAGGTTGAGGCGATTGCGCTCTTCCTTGGCGAGCGCATCGTCGGAACTCGCGTGGCCAAGGTCGATCTTGCGTCCATCGCCGCCCTCAAGACCTTCGATCCGCCGCTCGCTGATCTCGAGGGGCGCATCGTGGCGGGTGTGCGGCGACGTGGGAAGTTCCTGCTCGTCGAATCCGACGAGTCACAGCAGCCGTTGATACTTGCCCTCCACCTCGCACGTGCTGGCTGGCTTCAGTGGCGCGACCAGCCACCCGCAACCGCTACGAGGCCAGGAAAGGGACCACTCGCCCTGCGTGTGTCGTTCGTGACGACCGACGGTGAACCGTGTGGTGGCTTTGACATCACCGAAGCAGGAACACGTAAGTCGTTGGCGATTTGGCTGGTGCGCGATGAATTGGAAATCCCGCGCCTAGCCACTCTCGGGCCTGAACCCCTGGCACCTGAATTCACGCCGGGAGCTCTCGCCGAGATTCTTCATTCGGCCGGAGGGGCTCAGATCAAAGGCGTGCTGCGCGATCAAAGCCGCATTGCAGGAATTGGAAATGCCTATAGCGACGAAATACTTCACGTCGCGCATCTGAGCCCCTTCACCCCGTGTAAGTCGCTGACAGATGATTCCGTCAGCACACTGCACGACGCCATCGACACCACCTTGCGCGATGCGATTACGCGTAGCGCAGGTCATCAGCCAGCACTGCTCAAATCAGAGAAGCGAGCGGGAATGCGCGTGCACGGACGGGCAGGTGAGCCGTGTCCGGTGTGCCATGACACCGTGCGCGAAGTGAGTTTCGCCGACTCGGCACTGCAGTACTGTCCCACCTGTCAGACCGGTGGCAAGTTGCTCGCTGACCGGCGCCTGTCGAAGTTCGTGAAGTGAGTCTTTCGTGATGCCCGTGCGTTCAGTTCTGGTCGTCTGCGCGGCGAACATTTGCCGTTCCCCTTCGGCAGCCGAACTCCTGGCCACACTTCTGCGTGAGCGCGGTTCCGATATCACCGTGACGAGTGCAGGGGTCACGGCGGTTGGCGATCGTCCTGCGTGTGATCTCGCGCTGTCGCTCGTTGGACATGCAACGACCAGGCGCTATGCGTTTGAAGGCGATGAAGACGTCAGCTCGCATGCGGGTTCACATCGATCCCGGCGTATCACGGCGACTGACGTCGACGGCGCCGACCTCATCGTGGTGATGGAACAGTGGCACGCCGATGCGGTGCTCGCCCTTTCCCCGACAGCCAACGTGCGGCTACTCGATCGCAGCGGAGACATTCCCGACCCACACGCGATCGGGTACGAATCGCACGCGGCAGTGTTCGGAAGATTGCGCGCCGCTGTAGCGGTTGTCGCCGACGAATTGGGCCTCGCGGTCAGCGATTAGTGCTGGCGCAATTCGGCGTAGCGACGCTGGCAGTCGTCGTAGTGTGGAAGCAGCCCAGCGGCTCTCGCCTCATCGAGCGTTGGCGCCGCCGCATCCTTTTCCGACAACAAGGGTTCGACATCAGCCGGCCAGGCGATGCCGAGCGCAGGGTCGAGTGGGTGGATGCCATGCTCGGCGGACGGGTTGTAGCCGGTGCTGCACAGGTACATCACCGTGGAGTTGTCCTCGAGTGCGATAAACGCGTGCCCAAGACCTTCGGGAATGTAGAGGGCGCGGCGGTCGACAGTGTCGAGCAGCACCGAGTCACTCACGCCGAAGGTCGGCGAGCCGACGCGCAGATCGATCACCACGTCGAGCACCGAACCGGTGACGCAGGTGACGTACTTGGCTTGGCCCGGTGGCACTGAGGCGAAGTGCACTCCGCGCAGTACTCCACGCGACGACACCGAACAGTTCGCCTGGGCTAGTTCAAGCGCATGACCGGTGGCCGAGCGCAGTGAGGTCTCGGTGAACCATTCGAGGAAGAGACCGCGCGGGTCGGTGAACTGTCGAGGAGTAAGGACCACGGCGTCGTGAACGGCCATCGGTTCGGTCTGCACGCCTCCACCCTAGCCACGAATGGGTGCCACCGCCGGTGCCATACTGTGCCCATGTTTGGCCCTCACGTTCCCGAAGTATCCCCAGCTGACCTGCCCGACGGCGCCTATCTTGTTGACGTGCGCGAAGTGAGTGAGTGGGAACAGGGTCACGCGCCGACGGCAGTTCTCGTTCCCATGTCGCAAGTCACCGGCCGCCTTGATGAAATTCCGAGCGATGGCACCGTCTACGTCATCTGTGCTGCCGGCGTGCGTTCAGCGGAAGTGGCAGCCTGGCTCATCCGCCAGGGCCGTGACGCGGTGAGTGTCGCCGGTGGCATGAACGACTGGATGTCACTCGGCCTTCCGGTGGTCAGATGAACGACTCCGCGGTCGATCCACTGGTCGATGTACTCGCACGGATCGTTGGTAGTGACCACGTGGTGACTGATCCCGATGTGATGGCCGACTACGTCATCGACTGGTCGCGTCGGTTTACCGGCAGTGCGCGCATGGTGGTACGACCGGCGTCAACCGATGAGGTGGCGGCCGTCGTTCGCGCGTGTGTGCAGGCGGGTGCACCGCTGCACCCCCAAGGTGGGAACACGGGATTGGTAGGCGGCTCGGTGCCGTCGATGCAGCACGGAGTGGCGGGTGCTCCGGTGGTGTTGAGCACGCGTCGACTGCAGCGCTGCGATGCCGTTGATCAGACGGCGGGGCAAGTCACGGTGGGCGCTGGCGTCACTCTGGCGAACTTGCGTCGGCATGCCGCCGACGCCGGTTGGGAATATGGCGTTGATCTCGCCGGTCGCGACTCCGCCACGATGGGCGGCAACCTTGCCACGAACGCGGGCGGCATCCGTGTGTGTTGTTACGGAATGACGCGGGCGCAGGTCACCGGCATCGAAGCAGTGATGCCGGACGGTTCAGTGATCTCGCACCTTGCGGGTCTCGATAAAGACAACACCGGTTACGACCTCACGTCACTGTTGGTCGGAAGTGAAGGAACACTCGGTGTCATCACGGCGGCTCGACTTCGCTTGCACCGGCCGCCGGGTGTCTCGACCTTGGTGATGATCGGTGTCGCCAACTTCGACGAGGCACTGGCTCTCGTGCGCGATGCGATCGTGCCCGGTGTGCGCATGCTCGCTGCCGAGATGATCGATGATGTCGGGATGCACGCGATCATGGCGCTTGACTCGTTGCCGTGGCCGCTCGAACAACCGTGGCCCTATGTCCTGCTGTTGGAAGTAGAAGACGGCGGATCAGGTGAGGGGTTGATTCTCGACGACGCACTCGATGTGGTTGCCGCTGTTGATCCCGCCGACGTGCGTCGCATGTGGCGTTACCGCGAAGGTCAGGGTGAGGCCTTCGGTTCGCTAGGAGTTACGCATCGCCTCGATGTGTCCATCCCCTTCGAGCACCTGGCGCGCGTCGCCGACGCGGTGCGCGTTGCCTTCGACGATCGTGTTGACGTGACACATGTCGGAGTGTTCGGGCATCTGGCCGACGGCAATCTTCATATCGAAGTAATCGGCCCGGCCGAGGATGACAGTTCTGCAGATGAACGGGTGCTGCGCCTCGTGACAGAGGTCGGTGGATCGATCTCCGCCGAACATGGTGTGGGTCGCCAGAAGGCGCCGTACTTGGGTTGGTGCCGCTCCCCTGCTGAATTGGCGGCCATGCGCGCGATCAAGAACGCCCTCGATCCCCAAGGACTATTCGCACCGGGAGTGATCTGGGAATGACGCCACTGGTTGTTGCACATCGTGGTGCTAGTGCTGACTTTGCTGAACACACCGTGGCCGCCTACGAGAATGCGATTGCTGTGGGCGCTGATGCACTGGAATGCGATGTGCGGCTGACTGCTGACGGCGAGTTGGTGTGCGTACATGATGCGCGTATCGATCGCGTGTCGAACGGAACAGTGGCTGTCGACAGCAGCACTCTCGCCGAACTGCGGCAGTGGGATTTCACCTCGTGGAAGTCGGGCGCCGAACCGGTACCACGTGGTGAGGTCGAGGCGCGGGACTCGGTACTCACTCTTGACACTCTGCTCGAACTCGCAACGTCGGCCGGACGACCGGTGGGATTGTCGATTGAAACCAAGCACCCGACGCGGCAGTCACTTCGACTTGAG
>CAIYMF010000232.1 GCA_903927265.1 uncultured bacterium
GACGGAGGAGCGCAGAGCATCGCCACGATCGACACCAACGTGGCGGGCGGCAACAACATCATCGCCATCTTCGGCCAGTGGGGGGCAACCCAGTTACTCCTTGCCCTACTCCTTTGGGTCCTGCTGCTGCGCTACCGCGGCCTGCTGCCGCTGGTGATCGTGATCCTGCTCATCGAACCGCTCTTTCGCGCATTGTCAGGTCACCTCAAGACGGTGGAGACGATCGGCACCGCGCCGGGTGCAGCGCTCAACTGGTTCGCCGTCCCGATATTGGCGGTCCTGCTCTACCTCGCCTTGTGCCCCGCACGCGTCTCAACCGACTCTTCCCACACCTAGGAATCGACGTCGACGGCCTGTGCATCGCCGACCCACGCCACCCGTGGGGCCTGCTGAACGCGGCAATGCTCACAACGCCCGTGTTGTCTCACGACGACGTGCTCTACGTGGGTTGGGTCGCCACATCGCCCGACTCTCGTCGGCGTGGTCTGGCCGATCTGGTCACGCGCCGCTCACTCGAACATGCCACTCGCGAAACAGGAATCACGCGCACCGCGCTGCACTCAACCGACGATGGGTATCACGTCTACCTCAAGATGGGGTACCGACCGGTCGAGGAGTTTGCGTTGTACGGACTGGCTGAGGAGCCGGTGGCTCAGCCCCGAGCGACGAGCATGCTGCCGACTACGACCACGACGAGCGCCAGTACCTGAACTCTGGCCAATTTTTCCTTGGCTATCAGCCACGCCAGCAGGGCGAGCGCGAGGGGTGAGAGTCCGGCCAGCACCGACACCACGGCGAGGTTGCCTTCCCGGGTGGCCACTGAGTACGCGGCGAATGCCAGCGCATTCAGCACGCCAATGCCAGCGATGGGGAGCAGGTCACGGCGGCCGACACCGCCCCACGACCGGGTGACGAGCGCACCGGTTCCGAGAACAACGACGGCCACCAACTCGGCGATGAACAGCACCGCGAAGCTGCTGTCCTGACTTCCGTTGTTGAGCGAGACACTCCTCAACCCGAAGAGCACGGCGCTAATCAGTGCCAGGCCGAGAGAAGCGAGCGAAGCCCGCCCACGCATGTCTGGCACTCCCAGCATGATCACGCCAACGATGACGACGACCACACCCACCATGCTTGACGCCGAGAGTGCCTCGCCATTCGCGCTGGCGAATGCCACTGGCACCAGTGTGCTGAGGGTGGTAATACCTCCCACCACGCCCATGGGGGCACCCTTGATCGCCCAGAGAAAGGTGAGGTTCCCCCCGAGCAGGAAGATGCCGGTGAAGATTCCTGCGGCGACCGACTTTTGGTCGAACGCGACGTTGCCGTTGTGTAGTGCGTTGAGTAGGAAAAGCACACCGCTGACCGCAGCAGCAATGCCGGTGATCGCGTAGGCCGACGCGCGACGGCTCATCAGACCGGACACGAAGTCACTGGTCCCGTAGATCAGACTGCTCATGAGAGCGAGGAGCTCAGCCATGGGAGCCGCCACTCTGCGAGTGGGCGTGGCATCCAACGAGCGCCGGGACGTTGTCGAGCCCGCGACGGTAAGACGCAGTGTGCATGACCCGACGATAGGCCCGAGCCACGATTCTCGCGCGACTCTGTGCCAATTCCTGCGCGCCTGACCCAGTGGCGGCGGGGCTTCGACCCGGCGCAGCGCTACAGAATGTTGATAGCGCGAGCGATCACCAGAGCGGCGAGCGCCAGTGAAATGATCGACTCGCACACCATCATCAACTTGGCCCACGGCCTTACGGCGATGACATCTGTTGGGCTGAACGCCAGCGCGGTGTTGAAGGACAGCACCAAGTAATCCACGAACTTGGGATACCAATCGGCCGGCACGTAGTTCGTCAGGTTCATCTCGGGAAATACAAACGCAGGAGCCACAGTCCGAGATCTCACAGCGCGCGCGGCCGCGCCACCAGCGTCAAGGTCCCAGAACCACAGCGCGAATGCGAGCACGTTGGTCATCCAAATGATGGCGCCAATAGTGAGCAGTTGGCTGGCATCAGTGAAGTCCTGACTCGTCAGGATTCCAAGAACCAAGCGCACTGCCGAGATCGCGGTGACCAAGGTGATGAGTCCGAGCATCCCTCCCGTCGTCAGTCGCAACCATCGACGCTGCCGATCAATGCGACCGGGATCACCGACAATAAGCACAACGAGGAACAGGCCGAGAAATACCAGGTAAATCCAGCGTGAGGTCAGCGCGAAGTCTGTCGGCAGCAGTTCATGCAGGACGCCTGTTGCAATGACCGCGACCGCCATCGGCCAGCGCTGCTCACCTTCGCGTTTCGCGCGCGGGCTATGGGAGTCGGATGCGGTCACTGCTCCATTGTGGATGCAAGCGGGAGAAACGAACCCGGGCCCCTCGAACTTTCTGGCCAGGGCCGCACGGGAGTGACCGTCGCACTAGCCCACGACGTGCTCAGCTGCTGTAGTCCCAGAACTGCAGGGATCTGAAAGCGAGGAAAACTGCCAGGGTGATTGCGTACAGAATCACGATGATGACAACACCCTTGATGGTCGGCCTCACCGCGGCGCCTTCCACGGGATCAAGCCACCACGCAAACACCTTGGTGGCCCACGGCATCACTACCCAGGTCAGCAGCACGACGCTCACCCCATTGCTCAGCCAGGTAGCCAGACCAGGATTCAATCCCAGCGCCTCGACAGCGGGGCCGAAGAAGCGCGTCAACAGCATCACAATGGGAAACAACACGAGCAGGACGATCATGGCCGTCTTCCAGTCCGGCGTGACCTTGGCAGACTCCCCGTCGAACCGCACGATCGAACCAAATGGAGTGTGGCGGGTGTAGGTCACGAATTCGGTCGACAACTGCTCGCGCAATTCCGGGAGCAGTGCCGCACGCTCTGGGGAATTCATCCATTTCTGGAGGTGTGACTCCGAGTCAAAGATGGTCGCCGACACCCACTCACCATCACTACTCGTGGGGCGAACCAAGACCGCCGACGTGAATCCCGGGAAAGCCTTCGAGGCGGTGAGCAGGTCAGTCTGCGCCGCGGTGAAAGCAGCCTCATGTTGAGGGGCTACTCGATGCATGATGACCGCGATTCCCGGAGGAGGCGATTGCCCCGCAACCAACACAATCGTCGGAACCGTTGTCATCACGCCGAACTGTTCTCCCTCGGCCAGGAGTGACCGCCGCACGTCGGAATCGAGCCACGTTTGAAGATCTTCTGGTGACTCGAAGATGATGACGCCGGCCCAGTCGCTTCCGGTGGACACAGGAGGGGTCACTTGTGAGTCGACGAATCGCGGAAAAGTTGCAGCCGCGGCATCGATTCGCGCCTGCCACGCTGCAACTTCCTCGTGCCTAGAAGGGTCAGCTGAGAAGATGGCGATGGCTGACGCGTCGTGACCGATCTCAGGCTCCTATCCGTGAGGCGCCCGTCGAAGTCTCGAGCTTGCGCCCCCTGACATACGTGCCGGTCAGAGCCTTCTCACGCGCAAGCATGATCACAGTGAACAGGCATTCATCTCTCGCCTTGATCGGGTCTTCGGGCACGTGGCGACCTTTGAGGGTCTTGTCGAACATCTCCCACTTAGTGGGGTCAATGATGACGAAATCTGCTTCCTTACCAACGTCGAAGTTGCCGGTGCGGTCTTCGAGGTCGAGTGCTCGGGCACCAGCGAGGGTGCCGGTGAACAGCAGTTCGGCCGGATGCAGCGACAGTGACTCATCGTCGACTGGGTAGGGGTCGATACCCACCGGCGTGCGCTCGGAGATGTGTACTTTGAAACAGGCGTTCAACATTTGAGGAACGAACCACTCGTCCCCTCCGCCGAAGTCGCTGCCGATGGCGATGTTGACTCCGGCGGCGACCGTTCGCTTCCAGGGCATCGTGCCCGAACCGAGGAAGAGTTGCGAGACGGGGCAGTGCGCGATGGAGGTCTTCGTCTCGGCCATTCGCGCCAATTCGGCGTCGGAGCAGTGCACCGCATGCGCCATCACGCTTCGCGGCCCGAGGAAGCTCTTGCCACCAACCTGTGAACCTGGCATGAATCGTCCGTCGTAGGTGTCGAGGTAGTCAGTGACTTGATACTCGGCCTTGACACTGTCGATCTCACCGGTGCCGGTACGCGCATTCTCATTGAGATGCGAGGTGAAGTAGACACCAGCATCGCGATAGTGGTCGTAGACCTCGCCCAGCGCCGCCAAGGTTGTTCGGGTAACCGACAGGCTGAAACGGGGAACGACCGCAACCGACTGCAACGACTGCCGCCGGACTTCGGGGTCAAGCGGATGCCATTTCTCAATCTCGGCACGCACCCGCTCTACTGCGGTCTCTTCGCTGACGATCAGCCGGCTCGCGGACTCTGGACCAACCGTCTGAATGCCTGTACCTGAGACCAAGCGGATTCCCCGATTGCGCGCTTCCTCGAATAGAAAATCCTGAGCGTGTGGAAATGCCGAACCGAAGACCAACGCATTGGTAGTCCCCGCCGTGACGAGGCGGTCAATCCATTCAACGGCAGCATTGTGTGCGTAGTCGGGATCTTCAAACTTCGATTCCGACGGGAAGATGCAACTGTTAAGCCACTCCAGCAGTTGTCCGCCACCATATGAGTCTCCGCACCAGACCTGCGGAAAGTGCATATGAGTATCGATAAATCCCGGCAAAATGAAGGCCCCGTGATGGTCTACGACCTTCACGTCGGCGTGTTCGACTGGCACGTCCTTCCAGTCACCGCACCACAGGATGATGCCAGCGTCATCGACAACCAGTGCGCCATCGGGAAAAGCCACGAGGTGCTCTGCCGCCTGAGTCACCAGCGGCGAACCTGCGATATGAAAGACGTGACCGCGGTGAATGGTTGCCATGGTTCCTCCAAGACGGCGTGTCACCTCACGCTAGCACCGGAAAACGGGGCGAGTACGGCGTTTTGTGGTGCGCACTCGCACATAAACGCAACGGGACATCGTCGGGCGCCTGAATCGCTTGGAGTCTGCCCCGCTGCGCTGCCCGCCGCAGCGCCGCAAGCGTGAAGTCGTGCGAGACCAAAGCAAGGCCTCCATCCAAGGCGATGAGCAGCGGGCTCGACTTCTCACACCCGTTCAGTGTCATGATGGCGCCCATGGAAGAGCCCGACGACGCAACCGACCGCCGCAGGCCGCGCAGTGTGTACGGCGTAGGCAATGAGCCCGACCCGCGCGTGACCTTGGCCAATGAGCGCACTGCTCTGGCTTGGATGCGCACTGCACTCGCGGTCGTTGCCGGCGGCATCGCGCTCGTACTGCTCGAAGGTGCGCTGCCGGAGTGGCGAGCGGTCACGTGGCTACCGGTCGTCATTTGCCTCTCCGGTGCCTTACTCGCCGTTGCGGGAATCGTGCGCTGGGCGCGCGTCGAACGAGCGGTGCGAATGCGGGCCCCACTTCCCGCTCCGTCGACCGTGTTCTTCATCGCAGCGCTGATCGTTGTCGTTGCAGTCGCAGTAGTGATTGAGCTGTGGAGGCTGGCATAACCCCGCCGCCCGTCGGGCAACAGGAACGCACCCTGTTGGCCTGGCGACGAACCTCACTCGCCCTCGTGGGCGCTGCGTTGGTGGCACTACATCTGGCAATCACCCAGGGCAGCATCAGCGCAATCGTGGCGGCACTCGTCTGCGTGGGGTTCGCCTTGGCAACCGTGCTCGAGTCGCAACTCGCGTACAACTCATCCGCCGACTCGCCCCGCTCACCTGCAGTCGTACTGCTGCTGAACTTGCTGTGCATCGCGTCGCTTGCGGTGGTGGGTATCTCCTTCGCCGTATCTCAGTCTTGAGGTTGGGCCTACGAACCCGGTGCCAACGTTCCGGCGAAGATCTGCCACGCGAGTAGCGACTTCGCGATCAAACTGAGCGTGATGTACGTGCGCTCACCATTGAGGTAGTTCGACCACTTACCCACTCGCTTGTACTGCAGCACTTGCACAACGGCGAAGCAGTTAAAGAAGAGGAATAGCGAGATGATGATGCCGTACACGAACGCGGGCGGCTCGACATCGGTTGCCGCTCCGGGTGCGACCACATACAGCAGCACTGCAAGCCAGGGAACGACGCCGGCGATGCAGCCGAAGATGAACGGAACCCACCCGCCACTTCCCGGAGTCTCGTACTTCTCTTGCAGCCAACCGAAGAGAATCATCGACGCGTTGACGCCGAAGATGGCGATGAGTGC
>CAIYMF010000233.1 GCA_903927265.1 uncultured bacterium
ACGACAACATCAGCGGATGGACGACTCGTGAGTGAGATACGCATAAAGTAAGCGTCCCACTGGCACGCACCCACGCGCTATCGACCCCACCGCAGGGCGCCAGGTCTGGCGAGAGTGCAGAACAGCCACCACCACTAGCGACTCTTCCACTGCCTCGACGCAACGTAACCCCTCGCCCACCCCAGCGCGCTCGGCCAATCGAACCAGTCGCACTGACGCCCTCGAGCTGCGCACGCCTTCTTGGCGCGTGCCTTCACCACGCTTGTTCCCGGATATGGCTCGCCGGACCTCAGACGCAGGTCAAAGAGTCGATTGACCACGTGCTTGGGCGAACGACGGCAGTCAGCGAAGTTCCAGTCGACGTCTTCGCATTCAGCGTAAAACGTGGGGTTGGCCTTGATGTGGTTGAGCAGCAAACTCAGAGTACGAGGAAGATTTACCAAACCAGGTGCCGCAGCCGCGCCGAACGCATCCACCCCAATGTCGCACCGAACCCAATGTTGTCCGGCGGTCCACTGAGCGCGAGTCGGAGAGTAGAACGTTCCATTGACTCTCGAGTAGTCCAGCCAGAAGACGCTTCCCACGATCGACAGATGAGACGGCTTCACCGAGTACGGCTTCAAGGTCGAGCGCAATCTTGAGAAGCACGTGTTACGCATTCGCGTCACCATCAAGGCTGGAGGGTCCGCGGTCGATGCCTGGGTCACGTACGCATCACCCCATACCTGCGGAACCGGAATGACTGCAAAGGTGATCAAGTTGTGTGTTGAGGTACATGGCACCGCGGCCCACGACCACGACCACGCGTCCATTGCCTTGAGATTCGCCTTCCAGCATTGACCTGCGCTGACCGCGGGGGTGAGCGCCGTTGACCGAATGTCGGGCTGCGCGGCTGCAGGAATTGCGGCAGACATCGTGGCCGCAATGGTGAGCGAAAGAAGGGCGGCGGTCACGCTGCCCAGTTGACGACAGACAGATCGCATCACGAACCCCTATCCGCAAGTGAACTTGCTGATGACTTCACGCTACGCCCGTGTCGATAGCGTCAGCGTTCGCCGTGTAAGCCAAAAGAGTTCATCGCATGAAAGGCCATACCTCACCGCGACTGCCCGGCCCTTCGCGAGCCACATGGGGCATGCCCAATGTTGACGCAAATTCTATGAATCCGCCCGAGGCAGGGTGACGGTAAATGTGCTCCCATGAATCCCGTCGGATGTTGCCACAACGCGTCCCCCATGAGCGGTCACCAACTCACGTACTACCGCAAGCCCGATACCTGAGCCGGCGGAGTCGACATCGGCCCGCCCCCGCCACAGCCGATCAAACACTGAGTCCAAATTCTCCGGAGCAATTCCCGGCCCCGTATCGGCAACGGTCAACATCGCGGAATCATCCGTCTCACACACCGTCACAGTCACGCTGTCACCCACCCGACAATGCCGAGCCGTATTCGCGAGGAGATTCCCAACGACCTGATGCAAACGATCGCCATCACCCCACACCATCACCCCGTTGTCACACGCTGTCGTGACGTTCAACCCTGCCGCCGCAAGGCTCGGCATCGCGGCGCCGAGCGCATCAGCGGCCAGTTCACTGAGATCAAGCAGTTCGGGACGAATCGTGAGTGTGAACGCCTCCGCTTCCGACAACTCCGAGAGGTCACCCACTACACGTCCCATGCGCACACTCTGATCGTGCAGTGCAGCTAGTCGCGCCGAATCTGCCTCGACATATCCATCGCGCAATTCCTCAAGGCCTGCTTGCAGGATTGCGAGCGGCGTGCGCAATTCATGCGCGAGATCGGCGGCCATTCGACGACGGGTCAATTCCGAACGTTCCACGGCGTCGGCAGAGGCGTCGAACGCACGCGCAAGGTCACCTAACTCACCGGGTGCGGCAGCAGCGTCAATGGCTGCCCGGGCCGATCGATCGCCCGCTGCAAAGGCTCGTGCGGCAGCCGAGATCTGCACAAGTGGCGTGGTCAGTCTTCGCGTGACGTACCACGAGACCGCGAGTGCGGCGAGAAGTGCGGCGACTGCCGCTACCAGAATCCATGTCCATGCAATCTGTTGCGCCTGACCCGACGATCCCGCTCCGAACGCAAGACGGACCGTTCCAACCGTTGTCCCGTTCACGACTACGGGAGTCTCGGTCGAGGCCGCACTATTACCCATGCCCATGCCCATGCCCGTGCCCAAACCATTAGGCGTTGAGCCATTGGGTGAAAGAACAACCGTTCCTTGTGCGTCACGGACGATAAGTCGAGCACCGGCTTGGGCCGCTGCCGCGTCGGCGGCCGTGAGGTCAGCGCCAGCCCAACCGCCTTGCTGCGCGTAAGCCTGAGCCGCCGCTGACGCCACCGCAGTTGATGCCGCCGCACGATCAGCTTGCTGACCGGCCGAGAGTCCCCGTGACGTTCCGATCAACGCAGCCACGGTCAACACCGCCACAGACGTGAACGCAACCACCATGAAGGCGAACAGAAGTCGGTTACCTAGGGGCCCGAATCCACGTCGACTGTCACTGGTCACGAGACAACCCCAGTCGGTACCCCACGCCGAGAACGGTTTCGACGACTTCTGCACCATCCAGCCCGAGCTTGTGGCGCAGGTTTTTCACGTGGGAGTCGACGGTGCGTTCGTAGCCCGCGAACTCATAGCCGCGCACCCGGTTCACCAGTTCACTTCGTGAAAATACGCGACCAGGCGTCCCCGCCACGGTCGTGAGCAAACCCCATTCGGTGGGCGTCAGGTCAAGCTCCACGGAATCAAACTCAGCACGGTGCCGCGCGGTATCGATGACCAGCCGTCCGTGTCCGAAAGTTGCCGCTTGATCTGAGGACGTGCGTGACGCACGACCGAGAACCGCAGCAACGCGCAGCACCACTTCCTGAGGACTGAATGGCTTCGTCACGTAGTCATCGGCGCCGCGTTCCAATCCGCGAATTCGATCGTCCACAGAACTGCGCGCGGTCAACGCAATGACAGGCACACCAATGCGAGTGGCTTCCTGCAGCACATCCAGACCGTCAATGTCAGGAAGCCCAAGGTCCAGCAGCAGTAGATCTGGCGCGCCGTCAGAGAGGAGCCGTAATCCCTCTGCCCCGGTTGCCGCCGTGAGAACCGAGTATCCCTCGCGCTCAAGGTAGCGACGCACGATGTCGCGAATATCGCGCTCGTCTTCCACCACCAGAACTGTCGCCATAACTCCATTGTGCTCCGCGCGGCACGCCTTCGGGTTCTCACAGCAACCTCAGCGACGAATCTCCACACGATCTCCACACCGAGCGCACGGCACCTCCTCACCGAGGTCCGAGAGTGAAGGTGAAGTAACAGCCACACGCCGGCCCCCGCCGGCACTGACTCAGGAGGACACCATGAAGCGCAACATTGCAATCGTCGGAGGAATCGCCGCAGGCGTGACCGCCATCGCATTAATCGCCGGACCCGCGATCGCCCAGGGCGGATCAGGAAACGGCAACGGACGCGCGGGTAATGGATACGGCGTCGGAATGATGCAGGACACCGACCGCGGCATGATGAATAGCAGCGACGGACAAGGCAATGGCATGCGTATGGGGGGCGGAGGCAAGGGCACGGGCTTGAACATTGATTCACTAGCCTCCGGCACTCTCACCGTCGACCAAAAGGCTAACTTGGCCTCGATGGCCGAAGAGGAGAAGTTGGCACACGATCTCTACGTTGCCCTCGCAACGAAATTTCCCGATGTTCAGCAATTCAGTCGGATCTCTCGCGCTGAGACCCATCATCTTGACGCCGTACGGGCATTGCTGACTCGTTACGACATCGCCGACCCCCCCGCAGGACTTGCTGAGGGCGAGTTTGCCAGTAGCAGGTTCCAGTCGCTGTACGACAGCCTGCTGGCCGGAGCCACGACACAAGAAAAGGCTCTCGCCGCGGGAGTCACCGTCGAACAGACCGACATCGCCGACCTCACGGCCGATCTCAAGGGCATCACTGCACCTGATGTCGTGAGTGTCTTCACCCATCTGCGGACTGGTTCTGAGCACCATCTCGCCGCTTTCGGCGGCTAGTCAGCGCGCTCCATCAATTGGGGAGGGCTTCCACACAGGAGCCCTCCCCTTGCCGCGCGTGCCCCGTGTGGACGAGTTGTTTAGATACCCCCGGGGGTATATACTGTCTTCAGTTGAGAGCAATCGAAACGACCACCAGGGAGGGAGGAACCATGGAGCTCAATGCCGACGACGTGACACCCATCCTCAACCGCCTTCGGCGCGCCGAAGGCCAGTTAGCAGCCGTGATTCGAATGATCGATGAGGGCCGCGACTGCAAAGACATCGTCACGCAGTTGTCCGCCGTCTCCAAGGCACTTGATCGCGCCGGATTTGCCATGGTGGCCAGCGGAATGCGCGACTGCCTGACTAACCCCACCTCCAACGAGAGCGTTGATGTCGCCGCTCTGGAGAAGCTCTTCCTCTCACTCTCCTAAAAGCCCACTCCTGAATACCCCGACTCACAATGCGAGGACCGATCTGTGTTTTTCTCTCAGCACTACCTCGACTGCCTTTCGCACGCCTCCTACCTCGTTGGCGACACGTCAACCGGGCAAGCGGTCGTGATCGACCCCCAGCGTGACGTCGACGAATACTTGAGGGAAGCCGCCGAGAACGGTCTGACGATCGTGGGTGTGATCAATACGCACTTTCACGCCGACTTCCTCGCCGGTCATCTTGAAATGGCCGCAGCGACAGGTGCCTGGATCGGATACGGCGACGTCGCACAAACCGAATACGACAGCCGCTCCCTCGCCGATGGTGAGCGCATCGTGCTCGGCGACGCGGTGCTAGAAATAATTACGACTCCTGGCCACACTCCCGAATCAATCAGCGTGATGGTATTCGAGCACGCAGACGACGATGTTGCATACGGCGTACTTACCGGCGATGCACTGTTTATTGGTGATGTTGGTCGCCCTGATCTGCTCGCCTCGATTGGCTTCACCGCCGATCAACTCGGACGCATGCTTTTCGACTCCATCCAACGCAAGTTGATGGGACTGCCCGACCCAGTGCGGGTCTTTCCCGCTCACGGCGCCGGTTCGGCCTGCGGCAAGAATCTCTCCACTGAGAAGCAATCCACCATCGGTGAACAACGTGCCTTTAACTACGCCTGCCAGCCCATGAGCGAAGGCGCGTTCCTCGCTGTTGTCACCGCCGGTCAGCCCGCAGCACCCGAGTACTTCGTCTATGACGCGATTCTCAATCGCAAGAACCGCGATGTTCTCGACTCCGAGCGCACTCTCACTGCTCTCGACACCGATGCCGTGCGCGCCCTTCTCTCAGATGGCGCCGTCGTCATCGACACTCGCGAGAATCTTGAGTTTGCCGCCGGTCACCTGGTGGGTGCCATCAACATTCCCGCAGACGGGCGCTTCGCAGAGACGGCCGGAATGGTTCTCGCGCCTACCGACCGCGTCGTGATCATCGCCGCAACTGGCGGTGAAGATGAGGTCGCCACTCGCCTGTCGCGCATTGGCTTTGACGAAGTTGCCGGATACGTCGCCGACGCCGAGCGCACAATGATGGAGTTGCCCAACTCCGTCACGCAGGCAAGTCGTCTGTCTCCCGCAGCCTTGGCGGAACTGATGCAATCCAACGGCGCACCGTGGGTTGTCGACGTACGCAACGTCGGCGAACTTGAGGCTGGCATGATTCCGGGCGCTGCGAACATCCCACTCGCCGAACTGGCACGCCGCATCGAAGAGGTCCCCACCGATCGCCCAGTTGTCGCCTACTGCCAGGGCGGATGGCGCTCAAGTGTCGCGTCGAGTTTCCTTCGCCACCGCGGCCTCACCGACACGTCCGACCTCACAGGCGGTTTCGCGGCCTGGGAAGTCATGCACGAACCCGTCTCCTCCTGATCTACCTTCACCACCCGACTACAAGGAGCACACCGTGTTCGCCCTCCAGACCCGCGGCCTGACCCGCACAGCCGCTATCGCGTTGGCCGCGCTAGCCGTCATTGGCGGCGCGACAGCCTGTTCATCAGGCACTACGTCGTCCAGCGCCACAGGTGCTGCAACGGCAGCTGCGGCTAGCGGCTCCCACGTCTCCGCAGCTGATTTTCAAGCCGCGATTGCCAAGCCCGGCGTCACTGTGATTGACGTGCGTACTCCGGCCGAGTTTGCTTCCGGACACATTGAGGGTGCAAAGAACATCAACATTGAGGGCGCTGACTTCGCCACCCAGATTCTCGCGCTCGACAAGGCCGGCACCTACGCCGTGTACTGCCACAGCGGCAGGCGTTCGGGCCTCGCCCTCAACGACATGGCCAACGCCGGCTTCACGAACATTTACGACCTCGACGGCGGAATTGGCTCATGGTCGAACAACGGTGGGCAACTCGTCACCGGCAGCGCCTGATACTGATGACATGAGCGACCATGACGCGGGGAGACACGAGCAACGCACCGGCCTGCTCTTCGTGATCGGTCAGTTCGCACTTCTCGCGCTCATCATCTTCGTTCCATCGTCATCAGCGTGGTCACTCCCCGAATTGCTCGTGTGGCTACTTAACGCACTCGCAATAGCCGCCCTTGTTCTGATGGCGGTGGCGGGGCTGGGACTTGGACGCGGACTGACGGCAATGCCGATTCCGAACGAGCATGCCCAACTACGAACCGGTGGGCTATATCGATGGGTGCGCCACCCCATCTACTCCGGACTTCTCCTGTTCGCACTCTGCCGAACGCTGGTCTCCGGAGGTGTGCTCGTACTGGCATTCTTCGCACTGCTGGCGATCCTGCTGACATTCAAGGCACGCTGGGAGGAACAGCGCTTGGGTGAGCGATTCGCGGACTACCCGGACTACGCCTCACGTACCGGTCGCTTCGTTCCACGAATCCGTTCGTAGCCCTTCACACTCGCTGCAGGACCACCCACGTGAACGACTGCACAGCGCCGGATGGCGTGACATGTTCTTCGCGTTCGTCGCGAACAGCGACGAAATGGGGTGCGAATACCTCCGCTAGTTCAGGCGCGTCGTATCGTGCCACTTCGATACCCGAGCAGTGCGTCGGGCCATCAACGGCAAACGTCGCGATGATCAGTGCGCCGCCGACGGCAACCGAGTCCGCGGCCAATTCGACATAGCGTTCACGCAAGTTCGTCTCGTTCAAGAAGTGAAATGCGGCCCGGTCATGCCACACGTCAAACGTGCGTGCGGGGCGCCACGTCGTTACGTCCGAGGCAACGAGCGCCGCCGATACTCCGCGCTCGGCCAGCCGCTCGCCGACCACATCGAGTGCGCGTTGCGAGAGATCAACGACCGTGAGATCGGTGAAGCCACGAGCAGCGAGCGCGTCAACGAGGAAAGATGCGCCGCCACCGACGTCGACGACCGAAGCTGACGAGTCGGCGACCGACTCGATCAGCCGCAATGAGACCGACGGTTCTTCTTGAAACCAACTGACCTCACGAGTGTCTCGGGTTTGGTAAATCCCCTGCCAGTGCTCTTCGCGTGCGCTCACGACGTCACAACCTTTCCGAGTGTGTAGATGGCCACGACGACCATGAGCGTGCCAAATGCGGCAGAGAGCAGCCACGTGGGGATCCGGGGTGACAGCATCGCCCCAACGGTTGAGAAGGCCGCGGTCGCCACAGCAAGCGTGACTGTCATCGTCGCCGGCCCCATGTGTTCGTGACGAGCAACAAGTGCGACTGCCGAGTTGATCACGATCACCACGAGTGCTGTAGCTGTGGCGCGACGAACCGGCACGTGCATCGCGGCCGTGAGCGCCGGAACCACGACAAAGCCTGCCCCTACACCGAACACGCCGGTCACCAATCCGACTGCGGTAGCCAAGACAATCGTCTTCGGCCACGAAATCTTCACCGCTTCAGGAGCGCGGGACGCATCAAGCACGCTGACACCTGGAGTGACGATTCCCGCCACAGTTTCGGTACCGGCCATCGCATCAACATGGCGCTTCCAGGCTCGGTAGGCACCGCGCAGCATCAGCCACGCGCCAATAACCAACAGCACGACAAGCCCAGCAAGAAGGACCGATGCCGACAGCATCGGAGCGATCCGTGAACCGACCACTGCCCCCACTGCGCCTAATGCCCCGAAGATCAGCCCGATTCGCCAATCGACTCGTCCGGCGCGATGGTGCGGAACAAGTGCGGCTGCGGCGCCGACCCCGACGATGACCAGCGACATGGTTGAAGCGACCAGAACAGGCTCACCGAGCGCGACAAGCATCGGAACGGCAAGAATGCCGCCGCCTCCGCCGAGCAGTCCGAGCACAAGCCCCAGTACGGCGCCGGCGAGGAGAACGAGAACGGGATCTGTCATGGAGTGCTAGACGACCGCGCCTTGGTTTCCGTGCATGTCGACCAGTGTCTCGCCCGCGTCAACCCACGCCTGCATTCCGCCGGCGAGGTTGAACGCCTCATATCCGTGAGCGAGCAATACCTCGGTGCCCACCCGCGAACGATTACCACTGCGACAGGTGACAACAACCCGGCTTCCGGCTGGGATGGAGGCCTTCGCGTCACTTACCCACGCAAGCGGTAGGTAGACCGCTTCGGGTGAGTGTCCGGCCTCCCATTCGTGCGGTTCGCGAATGTCGAGCAGAAGGGCACCGTCGTCGATCATCTGCCGCGCAGTGGCGACATCAACGTCGACGACCGTGAGGGGAATGTTCGGGCTCACAGGAACCTCCGATTACTCAACCCTCGACGCAACGGGGTCTGAGTCATCAACAGTGGGGTCAGCGACAAGTGCAGCGACGCTCGACCGGAATCGAGGCCATCACCTGATCGACATGCTCGCCACAACCTGACCACGTGATCTTGCCACACTGATTGCACATTGCCGGACTGCACATCATTCCTCCAGTGGTGTAATTTTCTACTCACACTATACCCCCGGGGGTATAGTGTGAGTCAAGGCGAGTTATCGAACGAAAGGCGTGTTGTGAACGAAACCGAGGCCTACTCATCGCTATCGATCTCCCCCGGCACGTCCGTGCTCGCCGTCGTCGCACACCCCGATGACGAATCCTTCGGGCTCGGCGCCGTGATCAGCGCACTAGGCGAATCAGGAGCCCGTGTGAGCGTGGTGTGTTTCACACGAGGCGACGCCTCCACTCTTCGCGGCTCAACTGACGATCTTGGTGCACAGCGTACGTCCGAGCTTGCCGATGCAGCACGGGTGTTGGGCATCGAGCGGGTCGAATTACTTGACTTTCAAGACGGCAACCTCGCGAGTGTCCCCACCAGCACACTGGTTTCACTGATTCGCGCCATCGCCACCGACGAATCAACCCAGATGCTCCTTACCTTCGACGAGGGTGGACTGACCGGTCACCCTGATCACATCGCCGCCACCGCCGCGGCGACCGCGGCATCACGCGCACTTGGCATTCCCACCCTTGCGTGGACGCTGCCTCAGCAGATTGCACTCACACTGTCATCGGAATTCGGCACGGTCTTCGTCGGGCGTTCCGACGACCAGCTCGACATCCGGCTCACTGTGAACCGTGACCTCCAGGTCAAGGCCGCGCACTGCCATCCCAGTCAGGCGGTGTCGGGAAGCCCCCTGTGGCGACGCCTTGAACTGCTCGGCAACAACGAATGGCTGCGTTGGCTTGTTGCTCCAACTTCGATTAATGACGAGGAGGCGTGATGTCGACGTCAACGCCACCTCCACCGTCTCAGCGCATGCACCCCGCATGGTACGGCGCCGTCATGGGGACCGGTGTTCTGGCACTCACCCTCGACGCCCAAGCCGGTACCTGGTCGTGGACGTGGATGAGTCGCATCGCCGATGTGCTCTTGATCGTCGCATCGATACTTGCGGTCGCACTACTCCCCCGCTATCTGGTGCGATTGAAGTCGCGCCGTTCACTCGCCGACGAGTTGGGCGATGTCAGCCGGGGCCCCATGCTGGCAACCCTTCCGGCCGGCCTGCTGATCCTGTCAGTGAGTTGGGGCAGGGTCGGTCCAGATTTCATGACCAACGCAACGGCCCTCTGGGTAGCCAGCGCACTTCTTATGATCGGCACCCCAGTCGCACTCGCCCTGAGCCTCGCGTGGACGAGCGCACTCACCCGATTGCAGCCCGAACTTGAGTCGGTCAACGGCGGGTGGTTGATCCCTCCCCTCATCAACATGTTGGTTCCCCTAGCGCTTGCACCCCTCATTGCCGCCAACCCGTCCTCCGCTCCACTTCTGGTCTACGTGGGCGGTGCATTTCTGGGCATCGGCGTGGTGCTGTTTCTCGCCATCTTCTCTCTGCTCTTTGCACGCCTCGCACTGCGACCTCCAACGCCGGGCGTGCTCGCGCCTTCCCTGTGGATTCCGCTGGCTCCCGCCGGACTCATCGGCCTTGCCACCTACCGACTCCTGCAATCAGCACAACAGGCAGGAGTCGACGGTGTCACCAGCGTCACGGCGGGCCTCATCATTACTGCGATGGGCATCGGCTTTGGCCTGTGGTGGAGTGTCTTCGCCGCACTTGAGATGCGCCGCATCTCAACTGCAGGAGTAACCCCCGCGAATCCGGGCTGGTGGGGATTCGTCTTCCCCGTTGGCGCGATGGCCCTCTCACTCACCACACTCGGGGCCGCCACCGACATTGCCGCCATCAACATTGGCGGACTCATCGCCACCGCAGCCCTATTCGTCGTGTGGGCGCGCGTGACATGGGCAACGCTGCGGCCTCGCCGACACCCACATTCCGCACCACTCCCCACAACGTCTGACTAGTCACACTCGACCCACTACAAGGAGCACCTCATGGCACGAATCGTCATTCTCGGAGCGGGCATCTCCGGACACACCGCGGCGCTCCATTTGAGGCGCAAACTGGGCAAGGAGCACGAGGTAGTCGTGGTCTCTCCCAATTCCAAGTGGAACTGGATCCCTTCCAATATTTGGGTCGGAGTCGGCAAGATGACCACCGATCAGGTCACGTTTGCGTTGGCGCCGATCTACCAAAAGAAGGGAATCGTCTTTCATCAGGCACTCGGAGTCGCAATTCACCCCGACGGCGACGCCACCAATGGCCCGTTTGTCGATATCGCCTATACCGAACCTGCCCGCGCCGGCGAGAAGGCGACACTTACGTACGACTACCTCATCAATGCCACCGGACCTAAACTCAACTTTGCCGCGACTCCGGGTCTCGGACCCGACGGGCACACCGTGTCGGTGTGTACTCCTGGGCATGCCATTGAGGCCGCCTCACGCCTTTCCGACGTCATCGAAAAGATGAAGCAGGGCCAGCGCCAGACACTGGTGATTGGCGTCGGACACGGCACGTGTACGTGCGAGGGAGCAGCGTTTGAGTATGCGTTCAACGTTGAGCATGAACTGCGCGAGGCAGGCGTGCGTGAGTTTGCCGACCTCGTCTACCTCACGAACGAGTTCACCCTCGGCGACTTCGGAGTCGGCGGAATGACGTTCACCCAACAGGGTTTTCAGACCACCAGCGCCACGTGGACCGAGTCACTCTTCCGAGAGCGTGAGGTACGGGCGATTGTGCAGGCACATGTGGAGAAAGTCGAACCGGGAGTCATTCACTACGAACAACTCGACGGCACGCGTCACACACTGGAGTTCGACTTCGCCATGCTGCTGCCTCCATTCCGCGGCGCAGACTTGGCCGCGTACGACGCGGGCGGAAACGACATCACTTCGGTCATGTTCGCGCCCAGTGGATTCATGAAGGTCGACGCCGACTACACACCCAAGACTTATTCAGAATGGCGCGCCGCCGACTGGCCCAGCACGTACCAAACTCCCACTCATCCCACGGTATTCGGAATTGGTATCGCGTTCGCACCACCGCACCAGATATCTGAGCCTCGAACGAGTACCAACGGAACACTGATTGCCCCCGCTCCCCCACGCACCGGTATGCCGTCGGGCGTCATGGGCAAAGTGGTCGCCGAGACCATCACCGACCGCATCAACCAGGGTTCGAATGCCCCTGCGCACCGGGCTTCCATGGCCTCAATGGGAGCCGCGTGCGTTGCGAGTGCGGGTGCTGGCTTGCGCAAGGGAACGGCAGCCGCCATGACGATGTACCCGATCGTCCCGGACTACGAGACCTACCCTCAAACGGGACGCAGCACGAAGGATACATACGGCGAGATCGGACTCGCAGCGCACTGGATCAAAGCAATGCTGCACTACATGTTTATATACAAAGCCAAAGCCAAGCCTGGCTGGTTCCTCATCCCCGAATAGTCGCCCTCACTCACCACTAAGGAACCGTCATGGACAACGCAGACAAAGACATCGCCAACGCACCACTTCCAACCGAAGCCACCGTGCGTAAGCGCACGAACCTTGTCATTCAGGCATGGCGCTTTTCGGCCATCAACCTGCGGATGATGAAAATGATCAAGAAGGGACACAGTTAACTCCCCAGTCAACTACTGCGCTGCGAACTGCGCTTTGATCTCATCCATGTCGAGCGCTTGCACCTGTTCAATGAGCTTCTCCAGAGACTTCGCGGGAAGCGCGCCTGACTGTCGGTAGACCAAGTAGCCGTCACGGAAGGCCATGAGCGTGGGAATTGAGGCGATTCCCGCTGAACCGGCGAGCGCCTGCTCTGCGTCGGTATCGACCTTGCCGAACACAATGTCGGGATGACTCTCAGCCGCGCCGTCGAAGACCGGTGCGAAACTGCGGCACGGGCCACACCAGGCCGCCCAGAAGTCAACGAGGACGATGCCTTCGCAGGCAACCGTCGCTTCGAAGTTGCTCATCGTCAGTTCCATCATCGACACGACGTACTCCTTTTCGACACACTGGCGCTTTTCCAGAATACCAACAATACCCCCCGGGGTATATTCCCGTGGGCGGATTTTCCCTCAGTCGCGAGGCCGAGTTGCCACGACAAGGCAGTCCAACGCCCGTCGCTCGCCGGCGTCGGTTGCCACGATGCGCGTGACTCGTTCCGCCCGAACAACGTCCAGACCCGATCCCTCGATATCGGCCACCACATCGTGCGCCGCATAGAGCACCGCCGCATTCGGCGGTCCTCCGAAACCGTCGACGAGATTGTCGGAATCATGAGCGGTGACGAGGAGCATGCCGCCAGGGGCCACTGCATCGGCGGCAGCTCGCATGGCGATGGCGCGGAACTGTGGGTTGACTTGGAGATATACGACCATGACGAGGTCATAAGCCCGCGCCTCGGGACGATGAGTGAGCAAGTCAGCTTCCTCAATGGTGAATCTGCTTGCCTCAGGCCCGAGGCGCTGTGCAGCAAGTTCGGCGCCGCGTTCGAGAGCGACTCGTGAGAAGTCAACGGCTGTCGCCTGCCAACCTCGCTCTGCGAGCCATAACGCGTTACGCCCCTCCCCCGCGGCGAGATCGAGTGCGCGCCCGGGAGTCAGATCGGCCACAACCTCTTCAACCCACTGATTGGGCGTCAACGACCACATCAGTTCAGTTCCGGCGTATTTCGCATCCCAGTCAGCAGCGTCCATCAGCGATTACCTTTCGTTGCCGGCACCACAATCGATGGCGAGTTCCACACACGTGGAGGGGATCCGGTTGCTTGATACTATACCCCGGGGGGTATACTGAAACCACCGTCAATGAGAGGAACTCACCGTGTGCCGACAGGTTCAGTGCCGCCGCTGTGGCAAGCCCACCTGGGCCGGATGTGGCCAACACGTTAATCAGGTCATGGCTGGCGTTCCGAAGTCCAAGCGCTGCCAGTGCCCGCCGAAGGAATCGCTCGTCGAGCGCCTCTTCGGTGGTCGCAAGAAGAAGACGTCGGCGTAATCGAATCGCGCTTACTCGGGCGCTGCAAGCCCCGAGTGAATGAGCGCCAACGTTCGGGCCTGAACGCGACTTCTTGCACTGCCGCTTGCGATCGCCTGGGCAGCTGCCTGAACTAGCCCCCCGATGAGTCGCGTGGTGAGTTCAGCGTCAGAAACGCCAATTTCGGCTACCGCTCGAAGCAGCGGCGCGTACTGGGAGGCATGGAGTTCTGCGACGCGAGCGCGGCAATGACTTGGCAGATCGGCGCTTGACAGCGCATACAGCGAGCGATGCGTGGGATCGGTGGCCAGGTCTAAGGCCGTTGCCACGAACCGATCAATCTGACCCTGCGGCGTCGTAGCCCGCGCCACGGCCTTCTCTAACTGCTCGGTGGCCCGCGGGAAGGCATCTTCGACAATCGCCGCAACAAGCGCTGGAGTTGAGTCGAAGTATTGATAGACGCTCGTGCGGGCCAAACCGGTGGCAGCCCCCACTGCCCCGAGAGTGACTGCGTCGAGACCGTCGCTGGCCAAGAGGTCGCTGCCGGCCTGAATCAGAGCAGCACGGCGTTGACTGTGATGTTCAGCCACCGTCGCAGCATTGATTCTCGGCACGCCAACCCTCATTTCCAGATCTCGATGGAGCAGTCCCTGCACTTTACCGACACTACTGTCGGTAAGATACCGACATGAGCGTCGATAAAAACGATACAGCCGATTCCGCCAACGAGCAGCGCGCCGGCAAGGGACGTTGGTTCGCCCTCGCCGCCGTGGCACTAGGTGTCTCGATCATCATCATGGACGCGACGGTAGTCAACGTCGCACTTCCGGTGATCATCGAAGATCTTCACCTTGACGCCACTCAGGCCGAATGGATGAATGCGGTCTATTCGCTGATGTTCGCAGCCTTCCTGCTGACCTTGGGCAAACTCGGTGACCTGCACGGGCGACGTCGACTGTTTCTCATCGGCATCATCATCTTCGTTCTCGCCAGCGTCGCCGCCGGTTTCTCGCAGACCGGCAACGAACTGATTGCCGCACGCCTGGTGCAAGGTATCGGCGCAGCGATGATTCTTCCCGCAACGCTCTCGACCGTGAACGCAATCTTCACTGGGCGCGAGCGTGCCATCGCCTTCGCCGTTTGGGGCTCGACCATCGGCGGAATGGCTGCCGTCGGACCGCTCGTGGGCGGCTGGCTGACCACCTATGTGTCATGGCAGTGGGCTTTCTGGATCAACGTGCCCGTCGGACTGATTGTGATCGCCGGAATCATCTTGTACGTACCTGAAACCCGCGATGACACCACGCAACGAGGTCTCGACATCAGCGGAGTCGCACTATCGGCTCTCGGTCTCGGCGCCATCGTCTTCGCCCTCATCGAGGGACAGAACTACGGATGGTGGCGTCAAGACTCAGGCGCTATCTCTCCGGTACCAATCGCGCTGGCACTCGGAATCGTGTTGATGGCCATCTTCGCGTGGTCACAACGTACGAGGCTGGTTGCGGGTAAGCCCGTGCTCGTCGATCTTGGGCTGCTCGGGGTGCGCAGCTTCCGCTACGGATCGATTGCAGCCCTCATCGTCGCTCTCGGCGAATTCGGTTTGCTCTTCACACTTCCCTTGCTCCTGCAGAACGCCTTGGGGTTCTCGCCTCTCGGCACCGGCTGGCTGATCGTGTCGCTCGCCGTCGGCACCTTCCTCATCTCAGGAATGACGCCGAAACTCACTGCCAAGTTCGGCGGCCGCACTGTCGTGAGACTCGGACTCGCAACTGAAGCCATCGCCGTCGCGGGACTGGCTATCACTTTGTCGAGCAGTATCAGCGGATGGTTGATCGCATTCTGGCTGTTCTGCTACGGCCTCGGCGTCGGAATGGCAACGGCACAACTGACCAGCGTCATCCTGGCCGAGATTCCGGTAGCCGAGTCGGGTCAAGCCTCTGGTCTGCAAAGCACCTTCCGCCAACTTGGTTCAGCGCTGGGAGTCGCGATTCTCGGAACCCTGCTGATCACCTCGCTCGGAAAATCCACGAGTGCCAACCTGGCTGATACGGGATTGCCTCCTGCCACCCAAGATTCAGTGACGCAGGTGGTGACTCAGTCTGCGGGAGCTGCCATTCCCTCACTGCAGGCCAAGCCGGAAACTCAGGCCGCTGGTGATGCCGCAGCAGCAGGAATGATTCGCGCAAGCAAGATCACGACTGGAGTCGCCGCGATCATCATCGGACTCGGCCTTGCCGCAACGATCGCTCTTCCGAAACTGCCACCGACACCGGCTCCGACACCGTCGTCTGGCGCAGAACCTCGACGCGGTCGCCGGCGAAACAGCTAGTTGCAGACTGAGCCGTAATAGTCAGCAATGATTGGGTCGGCGAGTGACAGCGCAGTCGATTGCAGCGCCGTGAGCGTTCCATTGCCGCTTGCCGTGACAGCCGCGAGCACATCCTGATAGGCCTTCTTGACCGAGGCTGACGCATCAGCTGGCACTGCGTCGAGCATCGCCTGCGTTTCGGGAACATAGGCGGTCATCGCTGCCTTGACCTTTCCCGGGTCTTTACTTTCGACCGCCGCTTTCACCTTCGCTGCGGTTTGCGAGTTGCCCCACGTGCTCACAGCCGCGCAGTACGCGGTTTCCTCAGCCGTCAGCGTTTTGGTGGCGCTCGCACTCGCGCTGGCACTGGCACTGGCACTTGCGCTGGCACTGGCACTGGCGCTCGTGGGTGAGGCATCGGATGTCGACGAGGAACTCGAGCATCCGGTCACGAGCGCGACACTTGCGATGACACAACCCACCACAGTCACAGTCTTACGTTGCCGTGACATGGTCATGAGGTACTCCTTTGGTGGGTTAACGTGCTCGCCTTCACCCTACGAGTCGCACCTCGACTCGCTGACAGGTGACCCTCAACTCACACGTGCCATGACGTCACTAGGGAGGCCAATCGGGGTCTAAAGCAGCCCCATCAGTCGCGCGAAATTGTTGCCGAGAATCCCATCGATCTCTTCGTCAGCAATCCGCGCCGTACCGAGGCGATCAGCTTCTTCGTTGACCCCGCGCAATTTGGTCATCAATTCGACTGGGTCGTAGAGAAAACCGGGGTAGTCGGTACCGAAGAAGATCTTCTCCAGCGGAACAAAGAACTGCTTCGCATGGATCAGGAACCTGTACAACTCTTCTCGAGTCACCGTGGCGATGTGGTAACTCACCTCCGTATAGAAGTTCGGATGCTTGGTTAGCATGAAGAGCGCCTCGTCGATCCAAGGAATCCCACAGTGCGCGATGATCAGTTTCATCGATGGGAAGTGGCGACCAGCAGCGTCGAGCAGCGCAGGATTCGCATACTCCATGCGCGCATCAACGCGAGTGGAGCCGGCCTGATGTACAAGGACGGGAATACCTAACTCCTCTGCCTTCGCGAAGATGGGGAAAGCCATCACCGGATCGGCAGGCGACCAGTCTTGATACATGGGGTACAACTTCAGGCCGGTCAGCCCGAGTTCGTTGACCATCCGCTCGAGCTCCGCAACCGCGGCTTTCGGGCCGCGATAGTTCGGGTTGACTGATCCGAATCCGATGAATACGTCAGGATTCGAGCGGACGATGGCCGCGATGTAATCGTTGCACTTCTCAGGTGTCGATGGCCCAGGGACATCGGTGATGCCATAGGAGTCGACGGTTCCGATTAGTTCACCATCAAGGAATTGCGGTGACACCGCCAGGATCACGATCTTGTCGAAACCCGGATGGTCTCGAATACTCTCCACCGGACCGATGACCGGGAACCCTTTGCGGGAGAATCCACTGCTCTCCCACTCTTCTTCCGTGGGATCTCGATGCGACGGAAGCAGACCGAGACTTCGATAGATGCACAAAGAACCCTCACGCCCGTATTCAGCCGTGAACTCAGGATCCTCAGCCAAACTCAGGATGTGCGTATGCGCGTCGATCAGCATGGGTCTCCTAGAGAACTCGGGCCGCGTTATAGGTATGAGCGGGAACAACCGGAGTGGAATACGACGGGCCATAGAAGTCGACCACCTGAGGTGTAATCAGTCGCCCGAGTTCGAGCCATCGGTGAACCTCAGGACCGAGACGGTAAACCCTTCGCTCCACTGCCTCTTGGAGTCGGTCGCGGAGGGCACTTTCGTCGATCATGGTGATCTCGCCATCACGCATCACGACGTTGCCGTTGATCATTGAACTGCGAACATCAACCGCCTGAGTTCGATCAATGAGCACGTCGAGGAACTCGGCCTCCGAGTAGCGCCCTCGAGGAAACAACAGTCGTTCCGAATCGAGCACAAGTAGGTCGGCTGTCATGCCGGGCGCCAGAGCGCCAAGCCGACCTTCTTGGCGAATAGCCTGAGCGCCATTGGTCATAGCCGCCTTGAGCAATTTCTCAGAGTCGAGTCGCACCACATCGAACTCGCGAGGAAAGCGCTGAAGATAACTAGCGAGCCGCAGTTCGGTGAACATGTCCTCTGAATCTGAGAAGGAGATGCCATCGGTTCCAAAAGCGATTCGTCCACCCGTTGCCATGATGTCGCGGGTACGACAGATTCCGCTCGAGAGTCTCAGGTTTGACCCTGGGTTGTTGGAAGCCACCGCACCACTGTCCGCGAATATTCCAAGTTCCTCATCAGTCACCCACACAAAGTGTGTGCAGGTCATATCCGGGCCTAAGACACCAAGCTTCTTGAGTCGCCGAAGGGCGGGCATGCCGTACGTCTGCAGATTCCACACCATCTCAGAACGAGTTTCGAGAACGTGCGAGACAATTCCAGTGCCGTCCTCGTCTGCTTTCCTGCGACACAGTTGATAGAGCTCATCTGAACACGCGGGAGTCCAGTCTGGAGCCAACACGATTCGCACGAGCCCGTCACGACCATCCCATCTGGCCACAAGATCGTCGTAGGTGCTCATCACCCTGTCGAGGGGCCAGGCATAACCCATGGGCGAGCGCCGAATCTCATCCGCGAGTTCAGCCGGCAGCGTGGCCAGGAATATCT
>CAIYMF010000234.1 GCA_903927265.1 uncultured bacterium
GGGCACGAAGACGAGTAGCGCTGCGACCAGCCCGAGCGAGGGCGCCACTCCCCCGCCGACGACGGCCAACGCCACGAGGGCGATCCAGAGCGCAGCTGCCCCTTCGAATGCGACGACGCGTCGATCGAGGGCAATGCCTCCGGCGACCAGAGCTCCCAGCCCCAGGAGTGCAGCAAGTTGGAAGACGTTGGCGCCGAGAATGACGCCGACTCCGACATCGCGCTGACCACGCACGAGCGCAGTGACAGCGGAGGTGATTTCGGGGGCGTCGGCGGCGACCGCAGCGGCTAGCCCCAGCACCGCTTCCGTCACACCGAAACGGTGGCCGAGACGTTCGATGCGCACGATGAGCACGGCGCTGGCTGCGAGTGAGATGGCTGCGCACACGGCGAACACCACCAGCATGGCCACCGGGCTCGACATCACATCGCTACAGTACGGCCGAGGTTGCGACCTGCGCGAGGCACTAGCAGACTGAGCCCACCCGATGAAGGAGCCTTCATGCCCTCCCCCACACCCGAGCTTGAGATCAGCCGCGACCAGTTCGTGTGGGAGTTTTCCCCCAACATGACACCGGTGGCCACGGTGCAACCCGGTGCGGTCATTCGAGTCGAGACCAACGACTGCTTTCACGGTCAGGTGACGAGCGAGGCCATCACCGCCGACATCATCGATTTGTCGATGGTGAACGCTGCGACCGGTCCGATTGCCGTTGAGGGAGCCGAGCCTGGCGACTCGCTACTCGTGGAGTTGATTGAGATCAATCCCGGTACTCAGGGAGCCGCCATGATCATTGAGGGCTGGGGTCAACTCATCGATCAGGTGAAGGCACCGGTCACGCGCATCTTCCGCGTTGAAGATGGCGTCGTGCACATGAACGATCGGGTGTCGTTTCCGACGCGTCCCATGGTCGGCGTCATTGGCGTCGCCACTGAAAGTGAGACGCTTGCCAACTTCCACGCTGGCATGCACGGTGGCAACCTCGATAACAGTTTGCACGGCCCCGGTGCAACGGTGATGCTGCCGGTACGTCAGTCGGGCGCGATGCTCGCGATCGGCGACATGCACGCGTCGATGGGTGATGGCGAGATTTCCGGCACCGGGGTTGAAATCGGTGGCGATGTTCTGATTCGCGTGAATGTGCTGAAGAAGCAGCAAACCCGTTGGCCCGTAACGCAATTGGCCGACTCGTGGTTCACCCATGGTGTCACTACCGGCGATCTTCAGGAAGCCATTCGCTTGGCGTGTGAGGAGGCCGCACGACTTCTCGTCGACCAGTGGGGCTTCACGATGGAAGACGCGTTCATCTTCCTGTCAGTGGCAGGTGACGTCGGCATCGCGCAGTCGTGTCACCCCTGCCCTGGAAGTGTGATCGCGCGCTGCAGTGTTCCAAAGATTGCTGCTTGCCCCACACCATTCAAGGAGTTGGCGTCGCGATGACCGAATCAGTGATGACGTGGGAGCAGGGCGACACCTGGTACCGAATCGTCGGCGATCTTGATCCCGCGGCTGAGCAGGTTCCGATGGTGGTGCTTCACGGCGGACCGGGTGCGTGCCACGACTACACGATTCCGATTGCTGAACTTGCCAACCGCACAGGTCGCGCGGCTGTGCTGTACGACCAGATCGGGTGCGGATTGTCGTCGCACATGCCCGACAAGCCGGCCGACTTCTGGACGGTCGATCTGTTCAAGACCGAACTCACTGAGTTGTTGCAGCACCTGGGCATTGCGGGACGCTACAACCTTGTCGGGCAGTCGTGGGGCGGCATGCTCGGCATGGACTACGCCATCGATCAGCCAGCTGGCCTCAATGCGCTGGGTGTCTGCGATTCGCCGGCACGCATGGACTTGTGGGTTTCCGAGGCAAATCGTCTGCGTGCTGAGCTTCCACCCGGAGTCGACGAGACTTTACAGAGACATGAAGACGCTGGCACCACTGACTCGCCCGAGTATCAAGAGGCGATGCAGGTGTTCTACGACAAGCACGTGTGCCGCGTGGTTCCTAACCCCGACTTCGTCACGCGCTCGTTCGCCAAGCTGGCCGAGGACCCGACCGTGTATTACACGATGAATGGACCGAGTGAATTCCACTGCATCGGTTCACTGCGCACGTGGAACATCACTGACGACTTGCACCGCATCGGTGTTCCGACACTTCTCGTCAGCGGCCGCTACGACGAAGCGACACCCACGATCGTCGGCGAGATCGCCGACCGCATTCCGAACAACGAGTGGGTCATCTTCGAAGAAAGCAGTCACATGCCGCACGTCGAGGAGCCCGAGCGTTTCGCCGAGGTACTCAACGCCTTCCTCGCCGCCAACGACTAACCCC
>CAIYMF010000235.1 GCA_903927265.1 uncultured bacterium
CCGCCGCCGTCATCGCCGTGACGCTCCGGCTGAGCCTGCGAGCGCACCGCACCCACCGCGTTCAACACCGCATGCCGAATGTCATCATCGGAGACCCCATGCTTGCGAGCACTCGGCAAGATCTCCACGCGACAACCCTAGTTGTCGCCTGGGGCAAAGGCAATCGGGATCAGCCTGAGTTGAAACCCAATACGTAGGCCCGCAGCTCGCACGTACTCATGCCAGAGGATGTCGTCATCAAGCTCGATGTCTGGCTCGTGGAGAAGTAGTGCCACCGTACCCACAGACGGAACCCAGTGGGTCACGGCGCCGAACCCGGCCAATGAGCGATTCCACCGCCGGGGAGGCAGACCATTCGCTCGCCAGCTGCTGTCACCAACGTCCATGCCTCGAACTCCTGGTCCGGCTCACACTCCATTCGTTCCCCGCGCATGCAAGTGAGCGTCAGCGTCCCCGACTCCGCCACGGTGGCCAGCACGACCTGTTGATGCAGCAAGTGCAGAACCGGTTCGCCTGTGTCGCCGAGATTACTGGGATCGATCTCGACTGATCGCGACCCGTCCGCTGACATCAAGCGGAACACCGTTTCGATACGCAGTTCGGTGCCATCGGTTGTCTCAAGGGTGACCGCATAGTCGAGGCAGATTCGGGAAATCTCCTGGCCCTCTAACGAATACTCCATCAGTCCGTGCCCCAACCCTTCGGGATGGCGTATGAGCCATCGGGATTCCGGGGGATATGGGTCGCCGAGTTCGGCCCTGGGTTGCCGTTCAGCCCGATTGGTTGCCCACCATCGTTGTAGAACCTCACGTAGCCATTCGGGTACTGCTCAGTCGGCCCCATGACGCGGACGGTTCCAGCGTTCCCGGTGGTGCCCTGCGGCCGCCAGACGGTTCCCTTGCCGTTGTACGCGGCCTCCGATACGAAGTCATCCCCGACTCCCGGAGGACGCCTGACCCCTCCCGTAAGGTCGTCGACCGTGTTTGCAGCCCTGCCCTTGCTCAAGGACGCAAACAACGCTGTGAAGTCGAAAGCGAAGGACCCGACGCATTCGGACACCTTGCCCGAGCCGCACTTGTCCCAATGGACCGCACCCTCGATGACAGCACCTGGGTTCTGGGCGGCTGTAATCAGCGCGCGGCTGGCGCACACGGGATCGGCCGTACAGGCGGCTCCCTTCACGGCTCCGATCGCTGAACCGATGAAGCCCTTCAGGAACCCTGCTGGAGCGACCCCGGAGTAGTCACCATTCGCGCCTTGGTGTTCCATCTGCCAGATGAATCGGTCGACAGGAGCTGTCGGGACAGGATCGAGCGCCTGATCAATCGCCGACTCGAAGTTGCCCGTGAACTGGTCTACAGCACAGATGCCACTGCCGTCGTCACGCGCCTGCCGACCGTTGTTGACCCAGCAAAGCCCGCTCGGGTCGCTAAACGTGCTGGGGTTGCCGTTGGCGTAGAGGTAGGGGGTGCCGGTACGACCCACCAGGGGATCAACCGACGTGAATACACCCACGGTGGGGTCGTAGTAGCGGTTGTTGAGGTAGGTGAGG
>CAIYMF010000236.1 GCA_903927265.1 uncultured bacterium
CGGAGTCGACCCCAACCGCATCGCGCAGGTGACGTGGACGTTCACGGGGTGGACGTTGCCGCCGGGTGGCAAGGTGTCGATTCGTATCTATGTGAAGTTGACCCCCGGAACACTGGCCGACACGACCATCACGAACACGGCCGGTGCCAAGGGATCGAATAATGTGCTCACGTGTGCGCCGGGATCGGCGACTGCCTCGGGCGCGCCGTACGGCGACGGAACCTTCTGCCTGGCTTCGGCCGATGTCACCTCACTTGAAGGCAACGACATGTCGGCCACCAAGTGGAGCGCGGGACCAGATGGTGGTGACCTGTTCTTGAGTACGACCGGTGAAGTCGTTGGTCAAAGCGACTCGCGTTGTCCGTCGCTGATCAGTGCGGGATTGCGCTACACGCGCTACCCGTGCGCGCCGGTCGTGGCCCCCGGTGGATCGATCGAATTCTTGGCAGTTCTGGTGAACTCCGGAACCAACGCATTGCGCGACATCGTGCTGGTCGATGGGCTTCCGGTTCAGGGAGACACCGGAGTGCTTCTCTCCGGAACTCAGCGCGGTACCCAGTGGAGTTCGCCACCTACGATGCTGACCCCCGTTACCGAGCTCGAGGGCTATTCGGGCGTCACGACCGGCTACACCGATGCGGCGTTCCCGGGGTTCTGTACGCAGAACTTGCAGCCCGCGCCGGGTGATACGTGTTCACCTGATCCGTTCACCGATCCCGAGTCGGCATCGACTACCGGTTTCCGCACCACCATGGACTTCACCGCGGACGGACTGCTGCAGCCCGGTGAGAGCGTGACGCTGGGGTGGACAATGGCATCGCCAATCGCCCTGACCGCCAACGACGTCACTGAACTTGCGTGGAACTCCTTCGCTTACAAGCCCACGTTCATCGCATCCGATGGGCACACCCCCGTTGAACTGCCGGCCACCGAACCGCCGAAGGCGGGTGCCGCCATGCGGTTCAACACCGTTGATGTCACTAAGGCAGTTGATGGAACTCCGCCTGCTGGTGTCACGACGACCTACGAGATGGGCTATTCGTGTGTGAGTGGTTCAACAACGGTGGCGAGCGGAACGGTCAGTGTCGATGTTGACGGGTCCGCGAGTCTTCCGTTTGTTCCGGTGGGCGCGATCTGCAACGTGTGGGAGAACACCACCGACGGAGGGTCGAGTGCGAACCAAGGCGAGGCCAATGCGGTCACGGTGGAGGTGCCAGACATCGGCGCTGAGGGCGACACGATTCCGGTTGTCGACATCACCAACAGTTTTGAATCCGGTCAATTGATCCTGCTCAAATCAGTCGCGGGTTCAGCAGCGGGTACCGCGGTGTCCGGAGGCGGAACACTGGCTACGCGCACGTATCCGGTCGAGGTCGAATGTGTGTACCCGGCCGATTCCGGGCAACCGTTGCCGGGATTCCCCCTGACTCGATCTCTCACGCCCGGAACTGCGGTGACGATTGACGTGGCGAATGGAACGCCCCTTCCTGCGGGCAGTGTGTGCTCGGTGGCCGAAACGGCAACCAACGGAGCGTCGAGTACCACGGTGAGCGGTACTGACTCGGGAACCGTGTCGGGCACCGCCATCGACGTCACGGTGTTGTCGAGCGATGAGGGTGGCACGACGGTGACTATCGCCAACCGGTTTGATCCTGGTTATCTCACCGTGTCGAAGAAGATCACCGGTGTCGCTCCTGCTGGCGTCACGTACCCGGTCACGGTCTCCTGCACCACGGGACCCTCGCCAGCACTCACCCTCGCAACTCGCACGATTAACCTCAAGGCGGGAAGCAGTCAGAAGATCGCGGTTCCGGGTGGCTCAACGTGCACCGTGCGCGAGACCAATCGACGGGGCGCGACCTCGGTGAAGTACGCCGATTCTGATCACGGAACGGATGGCAAGGTGCTTGTCGCGACGTCGAAGAATGCCAGTGTCGCGATCACCAATGCCTTCCCGACGGCCTGCACGTTGAACGTGGCCGCCCTTCCGGCCGGAAAGACGATCAGTCGACAAGGAGCGACCCGACTGGTCACGTCGGCAAAGTCGGGTAATGGCTGCATCACGGTCATGGGCACAGGGGGCTCGCGGTTGGTAGGAAACGGTGTGCGTTGTCGCCCGACCGGTCTGGGCGTTGCAGGCGACCTGCGCTACTGCCGTGCCACCGTGGGCGCTGGCAACAGCGTCACGGTCACCACACTCGGGTACGCCAACCTTCTGGTGCGAGTCACGATCACCTCGAAGCCGCCCGCACATTCCAAACTCAAGCCCACGGTGTTCACACGTCAGTGGCGGGTCGTCTAGTTGCACAGGGAGCACGCGTAAGGTCAACCGCGTGGGCGAACTCGTCGATTGGGATCTGGCTGTCAGTACGGCCGTGCGCTTCGCATCTCCTGGACCGGCCGTCACGCCGGAGGAAGCGCGCTCGGTGGTGGCTGACCTTCGCTGGGCCGCGGAGGCCGCGGTTGATCCGGTCGCGCGTGTGACGGGCCTTCAGTGCCCTCCCGACAGCGCCGAGACGGTGGTCGTTGACCGACCGGCGTGGATTCGCAGCGCTGCTGAAGGTTTCCGGTGGGCGCTGGCGCCATCCCTAGACCAGATGAGTTCGAAGAGCTCGGGAACCGTTGCCGCGGTCGGCTCTCGCGTGAGCGGGATGCAACTTGGCGCAATCCTGGCGTGGATGTCATCGAAGGTGCTGGGCCAGTACGAGGCCTTCCATGCACCTCATGAGCGGCCTCGGCTACTGCTTGTGGCCCCCAATATTCGTTCGGTCGAGCACACGCTTGAACTTGAACCGCGCGATTTCCGGCTCTGGGTTGCCTTGCACGAAGAGACGCACCGTGTTCAGTTCGGGTCGGTCCCGTGGCTGGCCGACCACCTCCTGAACGAGGTGGGGTCCCTCCTGTCGATCTCGGATCTCGGCGGTGATGAAGTCATTGCCCGACTCTCCTCGGCGATTCGATCGGTGGGGTCCGGTGGATCGCTCGTTGAGGCGTTGCAGGGTCCCGAGCAGCAGGTGGTTGTCGATCGGCTTACCGCTCTGATGTCACTTCTTGAAGGCCATGCCGACCATGTGATGGATGTGGCGGCCCCGGCGTTGATTCCGACGTTGCCGACCATTCGGGCGCGTTTTGATGCGCGCCGCACCTCTCCCGGTGCCATCGAAGGGCTGATCCGTCGTCTGCTCGGGCTCGACGCCAAACTGCGTCAGTACACCGAGGGAGCCACGTTTGTGCGCACCGTGGTTGACCAGGTGGGCATGGACGGGTTCAACGCGATCTGGACGTCGACCCAGACGTTGCCGTCCCTCTCTGAAATCCGTGAACCGCTCACGTGGGTTGAGCGTGCACACAGCACCGGCTTCGTTGTGAGTGGTGAATGACTGCCGCGGCCACCGCCGTGCGCGGTGCCGTACGGGAGGCCCTCGCTGACCTTCCCCGCGGCGAACCGGTGGTCGTGGGGTGCTCAGGCGGGGCTGACTCAGTGGCATTGGCAGCTGCCACGGCGTGGGTTGGCGAACGGACCTCACGTTCGGTTGCGGCCGTGGTGGTCGATCACGGCCTCGTGGAGGGATCGGCCGATGTTGCTCGTGCCACGGCGGCACAGTGCGTGCAATTGGGTCTCGCCCCGGTGATAGTCAAGGCCGTGTCGGTCGTTGTTTCACCGGGAGGGGCAGGGCCTGAGGCAGCGGCGCGTGACGCACGCAGGGCGGCGCTGACCGAGGTTGCGGCCCAAGTGGCGTCGTCAGCGGTGCTCTTGGGACACACCCGCGATGATCAGGCCGAAACGGTGCTGCTGGGGCTGGCGCGCGGTTCGGGAGCTCGATCACTGGCCGGAATGCGCGCGATCAACGGACTGTTCCGGCGGCCGATGCTGGGGATCAGCCGCGCGACGGTCCGTCAATCGGTTGTCGACCTCGGGCTCATGGCATACGACGATCCGCAGAACCTCGACCCCGCTTTCGCGCGAGTGCGAGTACGCAGCACGGTCCTTCCGGTGCTCGAAGAACAACTCGGACCAGGAATCGCGGCGGCCCTCGCCCGATCGGCGGAACTGCTGCGCGACGACGCCGACCTGCTTGATGTGTTGGCACTCGATGCGCTCGCTGAGGTACGTGACGATCCGACGATGGCTCGTCTTGCCGAGCTGCCTGCAGCACTTCGCTCGCGCGTGTTGCGTCTGATTGCCGCCGAGAGTGGTTGCCCTGTAGGCGATCTCACCCGTGACCATGTGCGTGCCATTGAGCGAATGGTGATGAGTCCCCGAGTACGTGGCCCGGTGCACCTGCCCGCGGGGTATCTCGCCCGGCGTGACTGTGGCAGGCTCATCATCGATAGGTCGGCGACACGACCCCGCACGAAGGAGTCTTGATGGACGTTTCGGACGTCGAAGGCGATCTTGAGGAAGTCCTCATTGACGAGCCGACCCTCAACGCCCGCGTTCAGGAATTGGCGGCTCAGATTGATCGTGACTACGCCGAGCGCAACGTCTTGATGGTGGGTGTGCTCAAGGGCGCCACCGTGCTGATGTCGGATCTGATGCGCGCCATGCACTCGCACATCGACCACGACTGGATGGCTGTGTCGTCGTACGGATCGGGCACCAAGAGTTCGGGGGTCGTGCGGATCCTTAAAGATCTCGACACCGATGTTCAGGGCCGGCACCTGCTCATCGTCGAAGACGTTCTCGACTCGGGGCTGACACTGTCGTGGCTGCTGGCCAACCTCAGGTCGCGCCAGCCTGCCTCGATCGAGGTGCTGACCCTGCTTCGCAAGCCTGACGCAGTCAAGGTCGAGGTTCCGGTCAAATATGTGGGTTTCGACATTCCGAACAAATTCGTCGTGGGGTACGGCCTCGATTACAGTCAGCGGTACCGCAACCTCAAGGTGGTGGCTACTCTGGCCCCGCACGTGTACGGGGGCTGAGGGAACAACCTCACCCGCCTGCGACGTTGCACAGGAAGCCGCACGGGGCGCTTCCGTCCCTGCCGGTGTACCGTCGTGGTACTACCCGAACGTCGAGGAGGACAGGGGTTACTAACCCCTCATCATGAACGCTGCCAAGTTCTTCCGCGGCCCGATCTTCTGGATCGTGACAGCCGTCGCTCTCGTGCTGCTCGGCATGAGCCTGTTGACCGGTGCCTCCAGCACCAAATCGGTCGATACCTCCGTGGTCATCGACACCATCAACAAGAACCAAGCGACCTCGGCGCTGCTCGTCGACAACGACCAGACCATCACTCTGACGCTCGCTGACGGTAGTAAGCAGAAGGCTCAGTACGTCTACGGGCAGGGACTCACCCTGCAGCAGCTGCTGCAGTCAAAGGTCGACGCCGGGCAACTCAAAGATGGCTACAACGTCGAGGCGCCGCAAGACAACGTGCTGATGTCGATTCTGCTGTCGATCATTCCGGTGGCACTTGTTCTCGGTCTGCTCTTCTTCTTCATGAACCAGATGCAGGGCGGTGGCTCGCGCATCATGAATTTCGGCAAGTCCAAGGCCAAGGCTGTCAGCAAGGACATGCCCAAAACCACCTTCGCTGACGTGGCCGGCGCTCATGAGGCGGTCGAGGAACTCGAGGAGATCAAAGAATTCCTTGAGGATCCCGCTAAGTTCCACGCAGTCGGCGCCAAGATTCCCAAGGGCGTCTTGCTCTACGGACCGCCTGGAACGGGTAAGACGCTCCTCGCTCGCGCTGTCGCCGGTGAGGCTGGCGTTCCATTCTTCGCGATCTCAGGCTCAGACTTCGTCGAAATGTTCGTGGGCGTGGGTGCTAGCCGGGTGCGCGATCTGTTCGATCAGGCCAAGCAGAATGCTCCCGCCATCATCTTCATCGACGAGATTGACGCCGTGGGCCGTCACCGCGGTGCGGGTCTGGGTGGTGGCCACGATGAGCGCGAGCAGACGCTCAACCAGATGCTCGTTGAAATGGACGGCTTCGACGTCACCGGTGGAGTCATACTCATCGCCGCGACGAACCGACCCGACATCCTCGATCCCGCACTGTTGCGTCCGGGCCGGTTTGACCGTCAAATCGCTGTCGAATCGCCCGACCTCGCTGGTCGCGCCGAGATTCTGGCCGTGCATGCGAAGGGCAAACCCCTCGCCGACGACGTCGATCTGGTGGCCGTGGCCCGTCGCACGCCGGGTTTCACCGGAGCTGACTTGGCCAATGTGCTCAATGAGTCTGCTTTGTTGACCGCCCGCACCGGCGCCAAACTCATCGACAAATTCGCCATCGATGAGGCGATCGACCGGGTGATTGCTGGTCCGCAAAAGCGCACTCGCTTGATGAATGAGCACGAGAAACTCATCACGGCGTACCACGAGGGCGGCCATGCGTTGGTGGCCGCGGCGCTTCCCAATAACGACCCCGTGCACAAGATCACCATCCTGCCGCGTGGTCGCGCACTCGGTTACACGATGGTGCTTCCCGACCAAGACAAGTACTCCACTACGCGCAACGAAATGCTCGGTCAGTTGGCGTACATGCTGGGTGGCCGTGCCGCTGAGGAAATGGTGTTCCACGACCCCACCACCGGCGCCAGCAATGACATTGAGAAGGCCACGTCGGTAGCGCGCGCCATGGTGACGCAGTTTGGCATGACTGAGCGCCTCGGCGCGGTGCGCTATGGCCAGGGCGATTCGCAGGTGTTCCTCGGCCGTGACTACGGCCACCAGCGTGACTATTCCGAGGAAGTGGCAGCTGCCATCGACGAAGAGGTGCGCAAGCTCATCGAGACAGCGCATCAGGAGGCCTACGAAATCCTGGTTGAGAACCGCGACGTACTCGACGCACTTGTTGTTGAACTGCTCGAAAAGGAGACGCTCGACAAGGAAGAAGTGCAGCGGATTTTCGAACCATTGTCACTGCATCCACACCGCCCGGCCTGGACGGGCTCAGCACGTCGAGCACCGAGTGACCGTGGTCCGGTTCCGTTTGTCCCGAGCCTGAACGACATCAAGAATGCGCTTGCTGCCGCTAACGGTTCGGCCAACGGGTCGGCCAACGGGTCGACCAACGGCGTGTCTCACGATGCTGTCGTCGACGTCCCGGCTACGGATGAACCCACACCCGGGGAAAGCCAGACATGAACCAAATCGAGCCGGTGCATGTCAACCTGTCCGAAGTTGGCCCCTTCGACTTGGCGAGGGCCGAGGCTGCGGTTCGAGAATTGCTCATCGCTGTTGGTGAGGATCCCGATCGTGAAGGCTTGGTAGAAACGCCGGCGCGAGTAGCGCGTGCGTATACCGAAATTTTCGGCGGGCTTCGGATGACAGCCAAAGATGTGCTGACAACAACGTTCGATGCGGGGCATGACGAGATGGTGTTGGTGAAGGACATCGAGGTGTACTCCACCTGCGAGCATCACCTCGTGCCATTCCATGGCGTCGCTCACGTCGGGTACATCCCGGGTACCGACGGCCGCATCACGGGCCTGTCGAAATTGGCACGGCTCGTTGAGGTCTATGCCAAGAGGCCGCAGGTGCAAGAGCGACTCACTAGCCAGATCGCCGATTCGTTGATGGAAATCCTCGAACCGCGTGGCGCCATTGTGGTGATCGAGTGCGAGCACCTGTGTATGTCGATGCGAGGTGTGCGTAAACCTGGCGCACGTACCACGACGTCAGCGGTTCGCGGGCAGCTACGCGACCCGGCCACTCGGGCCGAGGCGATGTCGCTGATCCTGGGCCGGTGAAGCACCCCGTCGGCCTGCCTGAACAATTGGCCGATCTCGATCGCACCCTCGTCTGGGGGGTTCTCAACGTCACTCCCGACTCGTTCAGCGATGGGGGTGAGTGGGAAGTCGAACGAGACGCGATAGAGCACGGTCTGCGGATGGCCGCAGATGGCGCGGACGTCATTGATGTGGGCGGTGAATCAACTCGGCCCGGGGCTCCTCGCATTCCTGTGTCCACGGAGCTGCAGCGAGTTCTTCCCGTGGTGGCGGCTCTGGTTGCGGGCGGCGTCGTCGTGAGCGTCGACACGATGAGAGCCGAGGTTGCAGCTCAGTCGATCGCGGCGGGGGCATCGATCATCAACGATGTGTCGGGCGGTTTGGCCGACCCCGACATGTTGGCGACCGTCGCAGGTCTGGCCGTTCCCTACGTGATCATGCATTGGCGAGGGCATAGCGCGAACATGGATGAACTCGCGCACTACGACGATGTGGTGCGCGAGGTGGGTGACGAGTTACGCGCGCGAGTCGATGAGGCCGTTGCCGCCGGAGTTGCGATCGACCGCATCGTGATCGATCCGGGGCTGGGTTTCGCCAAGCAAGTCAGGCACAACTGGCCGCTGCTTGCCCACTGTGATGCGCTCGACTCCTTGGGACTGCCGCTGTTAATTGGGGCATCGCGCAAACGCTTCCTTGGTGCGCTGCTTGCCGATAGCACCGGAGC
>CAIYMF010000237.1 GCA_903927265.1 uncultured bacterium
AGTATTCCGGTCGGTCCTCCCCGCGATTAGCGCTGCTGGGGTAAGAAAACTGCCTCTATGCGAGCTTACTGCCCCCTCATGCGGGAGTGGAGTTGGGGAACTCATCAAATCTCACTGCCGATCTCGGAATCGGGGTCCCATTTGACGGATTCCCCGGTTATCCTCGTGTGGGGAAACCACTCGGAGGGGTGCTGGCGCTCAACTCCGGAACGCCCGCAACGGGCCTAACGAGGAGGCGACAGCGTGGGAGGCGATCTGCCCAGCCGGGCTGCGGCCCTCCCTGAGTCGGCCCATCCGCTCAAGGCCCTCAACCTGTCGACCCAGTCGACCGAGCACCGACTTGCCCTCGCCAATGCCGCGCTCACCCTCGCACACGACGCCATTTTCGTCATCGACCACTCCGGAGCGATTGTCGGGGCAAACGGAGCAGCGCTGATGCTCACCGGCTACGCAGCTGACGCCCTCACGACGCTCACCGAACAGACCCTGTTCGACCACGCAGGCAGTACAGCGCGCACGCTCGTCACCGCCTATGGCCAACGCATGTGGGTTCAGGTGCGGGAGATCGCCGTTCACGATGACGCGTCCGGAACGAACCACCGCGTGCTCATCCTGACCGATGCAACCCGCACTGCGCTGCTCGCCGAGCGCACACGCTTCCTCGAACACGACGACCCTCTCTCCGAACTGCCCACGAAAGTCATGCTTAAAGACCACTTTGCGGTGGTTCGCGCGGCAGCTTCCACTCGTGACCGCCGACTCGCTCTGCTCTTCATCAATATCGACCGGTTCAAGTCGATCAACGACACGTTCGGTCGCAGTGCAGGCGACGAGTTTCTTCGCCATGCAGCGGAAGTCATCGGTGAAGCTATCCGCGAAAGTGATGCGCTTGCACGAATCGGTGGTGATGAGTTCATTGCCATCATCAGCGGCATTGAATCGGTGGCAGAGGTAAGCCAGGTCATCGACAGAATTCGTACTGCGTTCAACACGCCTCACCTGATCAATGGCGAACCAGTCAGTTGCACAGTCAGCGTCGGCGTCTCCCTCTTCCCCGATGACGGCCACGAGTTCGACGACCTCGTGCACAAGGCAGATCGAGCAATGGATCACGCGCGTCGCGGCGGCACGAATGCGGTGCTCTTCCATACCGAGCAGATGAATCAAGATCGCCATCATCGCCGTCTCATAGAACGCGACCTTCGCGGTGCGATCGCGCGCGACGAGATTTTCATGTGCTACCAACCACAAGTCGACATGGAATCGGGTCGCATTTTCGGACTCGAAGCCCTCGTCCGCTGGTCGCGTCCCGGATTCGGCCTCGTCCCCCCCAATGACTTCATCCCCATCGCCGAGGAATCGGGCCTGATCGTTGAACTCGGTCAAGCCATCTACCGCATCGTCTGTCAACAAGCTCGACTCTGGAACGACGCTGGTATCGCAGTACCCGTCTCCGTCAACCTTTCCCCGGTCGAAATTGCTCGGGGAGAAGTCGATACCCACATTCTCGAGATCGTGGAGGAGGCCGGCATCCCTCCCGAACTGCTCGCCATTGAAATCACCGAGGGCGGGCTCGTCGATGACACGATGCGCACTCAGACCATCATCGCTAACCTGCGCGAAAGCGGCGTGGGCCTGAGCATCGACGACTTCCTGACGGGCTATTCGAACTTTTCGTACATTCGACAATTCAACGCCACCCACTTGAAGATCGACCGATCATTCGTCAGCGGGATTCATCTGCGCGATGAACACGAGGCCATCGTGCGGGCGGCCATTCAAATGGCGTCTGCACTCGGGGTCGACACGATCGCTGAGGGGGTTGAAACACCTGAGGAAGCCCAGATGCTGCGCGCGCTCGGGTGCACGTTGGGTCAGGGTTACCTGTTTGCTCGCCCGCTACCGGCAGACGAGATCGAGAATCATCTGGTGACCGGCTATTGCCGGCCACTTCCACACCACACCGCTTAAGGAGAGGCATGTCAGGCAACGGATCGAAGGCTTGGTGGGATCAAGCGGAGAGTTACCAGCGACTCGTCGACAGTGTGAACGACGTGGGCATCCTGATGCTCGATACCGATGGCACGCTGCGCACCGGCAACCCCGGTGTGGGCACCCTGACCGGCATCGCCGCATCCGATCTCGCAGGAAGCGACTTCGCGTCGTTGTTCCCCTTTGACGTTCGCGAAAGCGGTGCCCCGGCCGAGGCACTTTCTGAAGTGGCCGCCGGCGGGCGCTTCACAGGCGAATCTCGGCTCCTACGTGCCGACGGCTCAGAGTTCTGGGCAAGTTACGCCCTGTCGGCAATCGACAACGAATCCGGCGTCACCCAAGGCATATCGATGGTCTTCCGCGACCTCACGGCGCAGCGCCGAGCCGAGCAGGCGGTACAAGAGGTTGCCGATTACTCGCGCAGCCTGATCGAGGCCAGCCTCGACCCGCTCGTGACGATTTCACCCGAAGGCGCCATCACCGACGTCAACGGGGCGACTGAACAGATCACCGGCCTCCCTCGCGAGACCCTCGTCGGAAGTGACTTCAGCGAGTACTTCACCTCGCCGGCCGAAGCGCGCGCGGGATACGAGCGAGTCTTTCTCGAAGGTCAGGTGGTCGACTACCCACTTGAATTGCGTCATTCCGATGGCTCGGTAACCCCCGTGCTCTACAACGCGGCCGTCTACCGCGACTCGAGCGGCGAGGTCATCGGAATCTTCGCAGCTGCCCGCGATGTCTCTGCCCAAAGACTGGCCGAACGCCGCATCCGGCAGCAGAGCCAAGAGATCCTCGAGTTGTCGACGCCCATTATGCAACTCTGGGAAGGCATCGTCGCCGTTCCGCTGATCGGAAACCTCGACAGTCAACGTACCCAGATGTTCATGGAGCGACTTCTCGAACGCATTGTTGAAACGAACTCGCCGTTGGCGATCGTCGACATCATGGGCGTACCCACCATCGACACCCAAACTGCTCAGCACCTAGTCGAAACGATCACCGCGGTACGCCTTCTCGGCGCTCAGGTCGTACTCACCGGTGTAAAGCCGGCCATCGCCCAAACGCTGGTGCATCTCGGTGTTGACTGGTCCGGAATCACTACCCGATCGTCTCTTTCCGCCGGGCTGAAGGTCGCCCTCGAATCGCTCTCGTTAAGAGTGGTCGATCGAGAGACAGGTGAACCTCGCTCATGATGAGCAGCAGCATTTCGGTCTTGCGCCTCGGTGGTGTGCTCATCGTGACGGTTCCCTCAGACCCCGACGATGACACCATTTCCGACCTTCAAGTTCGGGTGCTCCAAGCCATGGAGGGAAGCCCTGCATTAGGTCTCGTCCTCGACATTTCTACGGTGCAGACCGTCGACTCGTTCTTTGCACGCACCATCACCGAGACAGTGCAGATGGTCGCGCTGATGGGCGGAATCACCGTGTTGTCGGGCATGCAGGCAAGTGTCGCCGTGACCACCACTCAACTCGGGCTCACGCTCGGAACGATTCCGACGGCACTCGATATCGACCGAGCGATGGTGATGCTCGGAACATTGCTCGACGGGCGACGAATCTGATGTCGACGATGGAAGTAGCTCAACTGCCGATCCTGACCGAGCGAGATATCGCGCTGAGTCGTCAGGGAATCCGGGAAGCTGCCGTTGAATGTGGCTTCGGCTTAACCGACGTCACTCGCATCGTCACCGCCGCTTCCGAACTTTCTCGGAATATCTTCCTGTACGCAGGAACCGGACTGGTGACGTGGCGATTGCTGTCGGGCTCGCGCGTCGGAATTGAGATCACCTTCACCGACGAAGGTCCCGGCATCGACGATCTCGACAAGGCCATGCAGCCTGGCTACACATCCGGACGCGGCATGGGCATGGGCCTGCCAGGAGCGAAACGTCTCATGGATGAGATGGAGGTGCACTCCACTCCCGGCGTCGGCACCACCATCGTCGTTCGAAAGTGGCTGCAGCAAAGTTATGCCTGATCAGAGGGCTGACTCGCGAACAATTCCAGTGGAAGTGTCCGCTGACGTACTCATTGCCAGCAACGACGCTGACCTGCTCGCCGCGCGGATTGGTTTCACCGACCATGAGCGGGCCGAACTTCGACTTGCCGTGCGCGAACTCGCAACCAACCTGATCAGACACGCGGGTGGCGGAACGATCACGGTCACGGCGTTCGAACCACGCGTCACGATTGAAGCGTCCGACGAAGGTCCCGGGATTCCTGACGTTAACGAAGCTCTCACTGACGGCTACTCGACCGCAGGAAGTCTGGGCTACGGCCTGGGCACCGTCAACCGCGTCATGGATGAAGTGACGATTAGTTCGACACTGGGCAAAGGCACGTTGGTGCGGGCCCATCGTTCGCACCGCGAGAAGTTGCCATCGCTGCCCTGTCCGCTCGACATCGGCGTGGCCACGATGCCCAAGCCCGGCTACACCGAGAACGGCGACTCGTACATCGTTCTGACTGCCGGCACCACAGCTCTGGTGGCAGTCATCGACGGCGTCGGTCACGGAACACCCGCGAAGTTGGCTGCCACTGCAGCACGCAACTACATCGAATCGCACGCCGCGCTGCCACTTGAATCCCTCTTCCGGGGAACAGCCATCGCGTGTCGCGGAACGCGCGGTGTGGTGATGGCGATCGGACGCATCGACTGGCACAGTGAGCGACTCGAATTTGCCTCGGTGGGCAACATCGAATCACGTGTCATCGACACTCCATCGCCCGTGAGTTTCATCATTCGACGCGGCATTATCGGAGTGAACGCTCCGCCGCCGAAGGTCGCCGAGTTCGACTGGCCCGTGTCAGCAATCTTGGTGCTGCATTCCGATGGCGTGGCGAGTCACTGGGATGACGAAGGTCTGCGCGCCGTTGCCACGTTGCCTGCGACCGCGGCTGCGCGCGAATTGCTCATTCGATACGGAAAGCAACTCGACGACGCGACGGTGCTTGTCGTCAAACCGATGGCCTGACGACGGCTTAGTACCAGCCGCCCCACCACTGGTTCGGGTCAGCGGAGTCTTGCCACGCACCCTGCGCCTTCCAGAACTGCCACGCAGCACACGGACTGCCGTAGCGCTCGTTGATGTAGCGCAGCCCGACCGTCACCTGCACATCAGCGCTCTCGCGGTACTCCGACTCGCTAAAGCCGTAGTCGTTCACCACACCAGGGGTGGTCTGCGGAATACCGATGTAGGGGCCGGTCTCTTCGTGAATGTCCCAGTGCGATTCACCGATCCACATCGGAACGAGGCACTTCATTTCACTGGTCTTCCAGCCGTAGTGCGCCATCTGCCCTTCGGCGTACCACCGAGCGTATTCAGGGGTGTTCATTTTCGGAGCAGGCACGGCAGGCGCAACCTTCACCGGGGCCGAGGGCACAACCATGGCGCGCGTGACACCCTCATCCGGGGCCGGGCTCGCTTGCGCAGCGCTCGCTGGCCCGTAGACGGCAGCGAGGGTTGCGATGACCGCTCCGCCTGTGGCAGCGAAGAGACGGATGCGAGTGCGAGTGCCGAGCATGTGAAACCTCCTGAACATGGCAACAGCGCCCGAGGGGACGGGCGCTGCGTGGTCGATCTCTTCTACGATGACGCGGGCCACCGACCCGGGGCGGCAAGTTGCCTGTGACCCGCACCACACCTAGTGGCCGGTTTAGTCGGGAAATAGGTCACCCGCGTGACCCCCGTCACACTCACTGGGCTTCCCCGCATTCCCACCTGGCGGGGATGGGTGGTTACAGGCCGAGCGAGGAATCCTCAAGCATCTCGGTGACGAGAGCCGCAATCGGTGATCGTTCGCTGCGCGTGAGGGTGACGTGAGCGAACAGCGGATGCCCCTTGAGCCGCTCGACCACCGCCACCACGCCGTCGTGACGGCCTACCCTCAGATTGTCGCGCTGCGCGACGTCGTGCGTGAGCACCACGCGCGAATCGCGGCCGATGCGCGAAAGCACCGTGAGCAGCACATTGCGTTCCAGCGATTGCGCCTCGTCGACGATGACGAACGCATCATGAAGCGAACGACCTCGAATGTGCGTGAGCGGGAGCACTTCGAGCATGCCGCGGTCAACGATCTCGTCGACGACCTCGCTGGTCGCCACGGCACCGAGGGTGTCGAACACCGCCTGACCCCAGGGAGACATCTTTTCGTGCTCGCTGCCGGGTAGATATCCAAGATCTTGGCCACCCACCGCGTACAGCGGACGGAAGACGATGACCTTGCGGTGCTGCCGACGTTCCATGACCGCTTCAAGGCCGGCACACAACGCGAGTGCGCTCTTACCCGTGCCTGCCCGACCACCCAGCGACACGATGCCGATCTCAGGATCGAGCAGGATGTCGAGGGCGATGCGCTGTTCGGCGCTGCGCCCGTGCAATCCAAATGCTTCACGATCACCGCGCACGTGACGCACCCGCTTGTCGGGCGTGACCCGAGCGAGTGCGTGACCGCGATCGGAAATCAGTACGAGGCCGGTGTGGCAGGGGAGGTCGCGCGCCGCATCGATGTCAATGACGCCCTCGGTGTACAGATCGTCGATTTCGTCAGCGCGCACATCAAGTTCACCCATGCCGGTCCAGCCACTTTCGACGGCCATCTCAGCGCGGTATTCCTCAGCGTCAAGACCAACTGATGACGCCTTGACGCGCATCGGCAAATCTTTACTGACAAGCGTGACTCGGAATCCGTCGGCCGCGAGGTTGCAGGCCACCGCGAGAATGCGGGTGTCGTTGTCGCCGGTCTGAAATCCGCCAGGAAGCACCGACGGATTCGAGTGGTTGAGTTCGACCCGCACTGTTCCGCCGGAATCGCCGACGGGAACCGGCTCATCGAGTCGGCCGTGACTGACACGCAGGTCGTCGAGGTGCCGCAGTGCTGACCTAGCGAAGTACCCGAGTTCGGGGTGCGCGCGCTTGGCTTCGAGTTCGGTGATGACCACCACCGGAATGACGACTTCATGTTCGTCGAAGCGCAGCAGGGCGGCTGGGTCTGAGAGTAAGACGCTGGTGTCGAGCACGAATGTTCGGCGTTCAGATTCGTTGTCGGGAATGACTTCCGGCTTACCTTCAGCCGCTGGAATTCCGCTCGCGTTACGCCTCACAGCCGGCACCGATCGCCTCCTTGAAGGTCGCGCCCGGCTTCCCCGGGCCTGAGCCCGACGCTAGTCCGACGATCACGCCAGCCACCGCCGCCACGCCGGGCGAGAAGTGTTACCAGTGGGTGAACTCGCGGGAGCGTTCAGTTGCCGTAGCGGCGAGCGCGAGCGGCGTACGAGCGCAGGGCACGCAGGAAGTCGACCTGCCGGAAGTCGGGCCAGTAGGCCTCGCAGAAGTAGAACTCTGAGTGCGCGCTCTGCCACAGCAGGAAGCCCGAGAGTCGCTGCTCACCCGACGTACGAATGACTAGGTCGGGATCGGGCTGACCGCGCGTGTAGAGGTGCTCGGCGATGTGCTCGACATCGACCACGGCCGCGAGTTCATCAAGGCTGGTGCCCTTCGCCGCATGCTCGGCGAGCAACGAACGAACAGCGTCGACCACCTCGCGGCGTCCGCCATATCCGACAGCGACATTGACGAGGATGCCTTCGTTGGTTGACGTGACGTCTTCGGCCCGCTTGAGGGCTTGCGACGTGGTCTCGGGCAGCAGATCGAGTGAACCCACGGGGTGGATCTTCCAACGGCCATCGCCAGACAACTGCTCGACGGTGTTTTCGATAATGCGCAGCAGCGGAATCGTCTCGCTCGGCGGTCGATCGAGATTGTCGGTCGACAGCAGCCACAGCGTGACAACTTCGACCCCGGCCTCATCGCACCAACCGAGGAATTCGCTGATCTTCTCCGCGCCGACGCGGTGCCCAGTGCTCGAGGGGCCCGCCTGCTCGGCTGCCCAGCGCCGGTTTCCGTCGAGAATGACCCCGACGTGCCGCGGAACGCGCTCGATCGGAATCTCACGGGCCACCTGACGGGAGTAGACGCGGTAGACCAGATCACGCACTCCCATGAGGGGCAGGCTATCGCCTCCACCCCCCTCCGCGACCCCCGTTCTTCGCGCGATTCCTACACGTGTGCATGCTTCGACCCCCATTTGGCGTGCGTGGACGTAGGAATCGCGAGGAAATGGGGGTGGCTGGCTAAGCCCGCGCTGCCACCTCGCGCGCGAGTTCGGCCGGATCGACAGTGGGCGCCGAGCAGGTGAAGGCCCGGCACACGTAGGCCGTGGGCAATCCGTCGCGCATCGGTCGGTCCTGAAGCAGCGCGACCGCCGACTCGCTGCCATCGCCTACCGCGACCACCGCTCCTGGGGCAGTCGCCCTCAGCGCGATTCGGCGCAATTCCCGTGTACCAGGATCGTCGAACGAGCCGACCACGGCGATCTCGCGCGGACCGTCGAGCAACGCCTCAGCCACTGCGAGCCCCCAACTGGCGAAGCGTGGCGCCCGGGCGGCGAGGCCTCCGAAGACCTCGAGGGCCGCTTCGGCTGCCTGACGGTGGGGCTCGGAACCGGTGAGCGCCGCGTACGACAGCAATGCCCCGGTTGCGGCCGACCAGCCTGAAGGGGCTGCGTTGTCGGTCGGGTCTTGCGGTCGACGCAGCGCTGAACTCACCGCGGGCGAGTCGTCGGCGGTGTCGAAGAAGCCACCAGTGTCTGACTCGCGGAAATGCTCGAGCACCACGTCGAGCAGGATGCCCGCGAATGCCAGCCACTCGTCGTCGCCGGTGACCGAGTAGAGCGCGAGGAATCCCTCGGCGACATCGCCGTAGTCCTCAAGGGTGCCGGGCGCGTGGCCTCCGGCGACACCATCGCGCGACACTCGCACGAGTCGATCACCGAGTTCGCCATCGCCGGTGTCGCCTCCCCCGAGGTGCACGCTGATGAGTAAGTCGGCGGCGGTCATCGCTGCCTCAACCCAGGTCGGCTCGTCGAGAAGTGCGCCTGCTTCCGCGAGGGCTGCGATTGCGAGTCCATTCCATGCAGCGACGATCTTGTCGTCGCGCGACGGTCGCGGTCGCCGCTCGCGATAAGTAACGAGTTCGGAACGTACGCGGTTCCAGCGTTCGATGTCATCGGGGTCGCGCCGAAGTTGCAGCACTGATGCGCCATTTTCGAAGGTCCCCGCCTGTGTGACCTGCAGCAGTTCGGCCGCCCATGCCACGTCGTCTGCGTTGAGTGCCGCGTTCAATTGCGCTGGAGTGAACGCATAGAAGGCGCCTTCGTGTGCGTGGCCGCCCGGTTCGAACGGACTGTCGGCATCGAGTGCGGCGGCGAATCCGCCTTCGTCGGTACGCAGTTCACGCAGCAGCCATTCGACCGACTCGCGCACCACACGCTCGGCAAGAGGCGAACCAGTGGAACGCCACCAGTGCAGGTAGACGCGAATCAGCAGCGCATTGTCGTAGAGCATCTTCTCGAAATGCGGTACGACCCATTGACCATCAACCGAATAGCGCGCAAATCCGCCACCGAGTTGGTCATACATTCCGCCGCGGGCCATCGCTTCGCAGGTGACCTCGACCATCGTGAGCATGCGCGGATCGAAGCGACCCGCAAGACGATGACGTGCATCGTTGCGCAGTAGAAATTCCAGAGTCATCGACGGTGGGAATTTCGGAGCGCCGCCGAATCCGCCGTCGTCGGCATCGAACTGTCCGACGAGAATCTCAACAGCAGAGTCGAGAGTCTCGGCGTCGATCGCAGCCTTCGCGAATTGACCAGCGCGTTCGTTGAGCGAATCGGTGATGCGCGCCGCGGCGGCAGTGAGTTGTTCTCGTTGCGAGGTCCACGCCTCGGTGATTGAGCCAAGGAGCTGAGGGAAGCCACCCATTCCGTGTCGCGGTTCGGGCGGAAAGTACGTTCCGGCATAGAAGGGCCGACCGTCGTGGTCGAGGAACACCGACATCGGCCATCCGCCGCGTCCGGTGAGGGCTTGGGTGGCTTCCATATAGACCGAGTCGACATCGGGGCGCTCTTCGCGATCGACCTTGATACTGATGAAGTTGTCATTGAGGTACGCGGCGATAGCGTCGTTGTCGAACGATTCATGGGCCATCACGTGACACCAGTGGCACGCCGAGTAACCGACGCTGAGGAAGACAGGTACCTCACGCCGACGCGCTTCCTCGAAGGCGTCATCACCCCAGGGCCACCAGTCCACCGGATTATCCTTGTGCTGCAACAGGTACGGACTCGTCGACTCGGCTAGCCGATTCGGCACTGAGGACTCCTCGTGGTGGGGTGGGGCGTTCGAACGTGGCTGTGACCCAAGTCTGCCGGGAGTACGTGGTGTGCGCACGCCGGGTACTGGCGGCATAGGTTGTCACACCTGGGCGGCAGCATTGAAGATAGACGGAGAAGTGACGGACATGATTCTTGTGTGATGAACAGGGCGCTTGTGTGATGGACATGATTCTTGTGTGATGGACATGGCGCTGATACAACGAGCGGTACCACTCGGGGGGTAGCCGATGGACGACGAAGAAGCGTGGTTTCGGTTGGGTTTGCCCGATCCAGGGCTGCCTCTCCTCGCCGAAGTCATCGCCACTTCCGGGCTTGATCCCGAAGTGCGCGAACTCGCGGTCGATCACGAGAGCATCTCCGATGAAGAGCTCATCGAGTTAATGCACGCTGGCGACGAAATCACCTTCAGGCGATGCATCACTTCAACGACACGCCTGCCCGTCCTGCACTACTGGATGCTCAACGGAAATCCCGAGCAGAGATCAAGCGTGGCATTCAACCCCGCCGGCGATTCCACCATTGCGCTACTTGCGCTATCTGACCCTGACGACGATGTTCGTGCCCACATCATGTTCTCTCCTGCACTCACTGACGAGCAGGTTCAATGGCACGTAACGAACGACCCGTCGAGTGAAGTTCGGGAGACCGCTCAAGTCGCGCTCGAAAGCGACATGGGCCAGTACCTGCGAACTGGAAAACGGAGCGTGTTAATTGCCGATGACGACGAGGACTACGAGGACTACGAGGACGACGAAGGAGGAGAAGCGTTAGCCGTCATCCGACGAGCCGATCTCGAGGTCGAGGAACCAGAACCCGACAACGGCTGGCGTCAAGATCGACTGTTTTGAGTCATGTTGAATCGCTGCACACTACCGAGTGGAATAGACCCACCGAACTGTCATAGACCACCCCTAGGGTGGCAAACATGAAGATCCTGCATACTTCCGACTGGCACGTTGGGCGTACCTTCCATCAGCACGCGACGCTCGACGCCCTTGAGCAGGTCTTCACCAGGGTCTACGAAATCGTTAGCACCCAGAGCATCGATGTCGTCGTCGTCGCTGGCGACATCTACGACTCATCAACTCCCTCCGCCGATGCCGTCAACGTGCTCAACCGCATTCTGGCCGGTATCCGTTCCGCCGGCGCCGCTGTCGTTCTCATCAGCGGCAACCACGACTCCCCCGCCCGACTCGGAACCATGAAGGTGTTCGCTGCCGAAGCTGGTGTTCACATCATCACCTCCCACGAACAGATCACTAATCCAGTGTCGATTGACGACGCATTTGGCCCCGTCAACTTCTACGGAATCCCATTCCTAGAACCTGCGCGATTCCGGCACATCTGGCCAGACACCGAGATGCGCACCCAACGAGACGTTCTCGAGCACGCCATGAACGCTGTTCGTGCCGACAGTGCTGAACGCGGTGGCCGATCGATTGTCGTGGCGCATACCTTCGCCCAGGGGGCCGAAGCCGAATCTTGCGAGTCCGAACGTGACATCGTCAGTATCACGGCCGGCGGCATCGACAAGGTGCCGGTCGCCATGTTCGATGGCGTCACCTACGCCGCCCTTGGCCACATCCACGGACGATCCACACTCGCCGAGAACGTCCGTTACAGCGGCGCGCCACTTCACTATTCGTTCTCCGAGGCCGGCAAGCCGCGCGGGGGCTGGATTGTTGAGCTTGACGCATCCGCAGTCTCGTCCACCACCTGGGTCGATTTTCCGGTGCCACGAAACCTCAGCCAGATCACCGGCACTCTCGACTCACTTCTCACCGATTCCGCCTACACCCCGATCGAAGACCACTGGATCAGCGCCGATATCACCGACAACACTCGACCGCTTGACGCGATGCGCAAACTGCAGGCCCGCTTCCCCCACTGCGCACATCTGTCCTTCAACCCGACCGACGTCTTCGACGATGGCGCCACTAGTTACGGCGAGCTTGTGCACGGCAAGACCGACGAACAACTTATCGCCGGCTTCCTCCAGCGCGTCCGAAACGGCGACGGACCTTCCGATGAAGAGACTTCACTGATTCGCGAAGTCATTGCCTCGCACGGTTCACCCGAGGCCGCCTCATGAAGATTCACAACATCTCACTCGTAGGTTTCGGACCCTTCCGAGACAACGAAGAGGTTGACTTCACGGCGTTCGACGACGACGGCATTTTCCTGATCGCTGGTAAGACCGGAGCCGGAAAGACGTCCATCCTCGACGCCGTCACATTCGCGCTCTACGGACGAATTCCGCGCTATGACAACGCTCCAGGCGAAGCAGTGCGCAGTGACTTCCTCTCACCCACCGAGTTGTGCCGAGTGACCCTCGTCTTCAGCACCTCCGATGGCCACTACCGCGTCACCCGAAGCCCGGCATACGAAAGGCCCCGGCTCAGGGGCGAGGGAACGACACCGGTAACTGCCACCTTCGAACTCGCCGAACTCGTGCAGGGCACCTGGCAGGTCATCGAAACCAAGTTGGGCAACGCCGAGAAATCTGTATTCGAGATCGTCAAGCTCAATGCCAAGCAGTTCCAGCAAGTCATCCTGTTGGCACAAGGACAGTTTCAGGAGTTCCTCGTCGCCGACAGCGATAAGCGACGCGACCTACTGCGCCAACTCTTTGGCAGCAAGCGTTTCTCCGACTACAGCCAGACACTCGAAGAGCGGTCTCGCGCCCTTCGCAGCGCACTCACTCACTCCTCGACAGCCATCGACACCAACGTGCGCACGCTCGCAGTTCAGTCTGGCCACGAACTCCCCGAAGGCCTCGATTCGACCAGCGGAAGCGGGGTCAGCGAATTCACGGCACTGGTCTCCACCGACGTCAAAGCGCGGTACGACAAGGCTCAGGCTGAACAGAAGGTCGCTGAGCAAGCCCACGCACAGGCCAAGGCCGCGCACGACGCGGCCAAGGCGGTCGCCGAGCGCCAAGGTCGCCTCACCACGGCACTGGCCCGACAGGCTGAACTCGAATTGCAGACCGAGTCTGTTGCGGTCGATCGGTCAGCCCTCGGTGCCGCCAGGCGCGCCGACTTGGTGGCGCACACCGTCACCGGTTATGCCACAGCCTCCACAACTCAGGCCACAACCGAGGCTACGCATGCCGCCGCCGTTGTCGCTCTTCAGTCTCTGGTTCCTGACGCCGCCCTCGACCTCGATTCTCTGAGCGCAATGATCACGCGCCTCACCGAATTGGTGGGCAGTCTGAGACAGGCCGAAGGCCGCGAGGCAACCCTCGATCAGCTGATAGCAGCCCATGACGCGACCGCTAAGGCCCTGAAAGAATTCGACGAGCGGCTCGAGAAAGACCGCCTCACCCTCGGCAACACACAGTCAGAACTCGAGAGCACCGGCAAGCAGATCAGCGGCTTAGAACCTGAGGCAACCGCGCTCGCGGCCGCTCAGACTCACCTAGCCGAGATCACCGCGCAGCGAGATGCTGCACGCAGCGCTGAAAACACCAGCACACTCCTTAAAGATGCGATGGCCACGCGCCTCAAGGCCGGCACCGAGGTGACCGCAGTCTCCCGCAGGCGCGACCAACTCCATGCGCGCCAGCTCAGCGAATTCGCTGGCGTCCTCGCCTCTGACCTCACAGAAGGTCAAGCGTGTCAGGTGTGCGGCTCAACACAGCATCCACTCAAAGCAACGCTTGCAGTCGACCATGTCGACGACGACCAACGTGAAAGTATTCGCGTTGAACTCGAGGCGGCTGAAGAGCGGGCACAGAAAGCGAGCGCTGAAGTCACTCGACTTGAGACCTTGCTGACCACTCAACTCAAGGCTGCCGGTGATCTCGAAGTCACGGCACTTGAGGCCAAGGTCGAAACGGCTGCTGCAGCTGCCACGAAGGCCGAGACCGCCAAGCAGAGTCTGGATGGGTTCACCAAGAAGCGTGACGAACTTATTGAGTCCGTCAGCGCACTTCAGACCCGCATCAATTCCGCTCACGCCGGCAGAACAACGTTGGCGCAAACGGAGGTGCTTGCCGGACAAGCGGTGCTCTCCATGAACGAAGAGGTGGCACACGCCCGCGCCGAGTTTCCGACCGTCAGCGCCCGTCGCGAGTCGGTTGAGAATGAACTGCGGGCCACTATCGAATTGAAGGACGCTCACGAGTCCCTGCATCGGAGCACCAACGCACTCGAGAAGGCAATACTCACCCTCAATGACACGCTCGCCACGCACGGGTTCGCTGACGCCGACGCGGTCACAGCAGCAACCCTCACCACTGACGCTCAGAACCAACTCGATGAGCGAATCCGTACACATGAGGCAGCGTCAACCGCCATCGAACAACTACTCACGTCCGATGAACTCCGAGACGTCCCCGACGAACCGGTCGATATCGAACCAGTCACCACGACCCTCAACGAAACGGCGACTTCGCAACGCGAAGCGATCGCCGCATGCGGTGCAGCCAAAACCACGCACCAGGCCGTCGACGAACTCGTCACCGCCATCACCAACGATGTGGTGTCTGCCGCTGAGTTGCGACGTGAGTCCGACTCCGTCCACCGCCTGTCCAACACCGTCAAAGGTCAGAACCCCAACACAATGAAGATGGCCCTCGAAGCCTTCGCCCTCGCGGCCGAACTCGAAGAAATCATCAAGGCCGCCAACGTGCGGCTACGCACGATGACTGGCGGACGCTACGAGTTCGAGCACTCCGACGCACTCGCCGGACATGGGGCGCAGTCCGGACTCGCGCTCAACATCCTCGACGCACACACCGGAGACACCCGCTCGCCACAGTCGTTGTCGGGCGGCGAGAAGTTCCAAGCCTCGCTCGCGCTCGCACTCGGCCTCGCCGAAGTCGTTACCTCGCGCGCCGGCGGCCTGCGACTCGACACACTCTTCATCGATGAGGGGTTCGGGTCACTCGATCCCGACACCCTCGAAACCACCATGGCAACACTCGACAACCTCAAAGAGGGCGGCCGAACCATCGGTTTGATCAGCCACGTCGAAGCCATGAAGGAATCGATTCCCGCACAACTCTTCGTCGATGTCACTCCTGGCGGCTGGAGCACCATCCGGCAGGAATAGCCGGGCACCGAGCACCCCCTAGACAACGACCTATGTGGGCAGTTTCCAGTCGAGGTCGACAAAGCGCTCGAAGCCGCGATCAAACGACAACCACGATGCACCCATATCGATTGCGCACGCGGCCAAATAGACATCGGTGATGTCAGGGCCAACGGGCCTGTGCCGCGTGAACAACTGTTCAAACACATTGATATGCGAAGGCGCTGGCTGCGTGATCGCCACGTGTGGATATGCGGTAACCGAATGAAGAAACCCGAGTGCGTCGTCGGAAGTGAGTGGTCGCTGAAGGATTCTGCGATCGGTGGCGATTCTCAGAAACCCCAGAGCCACCATCGGAAGAATTGCCACCCGCTCAGGGTTGGAAACGAGCGTTGTGAGAAGTCGACTCGCGGCATCGTGATGTTCCGAAGACGAGTTGACCGCATACAGCAGAACGTTGACGTCAACGGACTGCATCACTACCTCGTTCGACTAGGTCGGCAGGCACAAGTAACGGGTCGAGCAACGCTGAGCTGTCACTGGGATCGACAGGAAGCAGGAAGTCTCCACACTCGAAGACTGGAAGTGCGCCCGGAGTAGCGACAGGCGCCGACTTCTCAAGCAGCAAGGATCGCAGCGCTTCCTCCATTACCGATCCCACGCTCAGGCCAGAAAGTGCAGCATGCGCCTTTACCCGACGGTAAAGGGCGTCGTCGATAGTGACAGTGGTGCGCATAGAAGAAGACTAGCATCTTGATGCGCATCAAGATGCTAGTCGCGAACCCTTACGCGAGCGGCGTCAGCGGAGGCGGCGGTTCACGTCGTCCCATCCGCTCGGCCCCGATGCCCGCGATGACCACCAGCACGATCCCCACCACCTGCAACGCTTGGGGAATCTGCCCGAGCAACACCGCACCCCACACCGTTGCGAACGCTGGCTCCAACGCCATCAGGGTTCCGAACGCGGCTGCAGTTAATCGCCGCAACGCAATGAGTTCCAGTGCCACGGGAATCACCGGGAAGAGCAGTGCGAGCCCGAAGGCCTCCACGATGACAGACGGCGTGATGTGGCCCCATGCCTGCGGAACTCCGATCAGGGCGGCTGCAACAGCAGCGACCGGAATCGTGATCGCGAGACCCTCGAGTCCTTCGAATTCATCACCCACCGTCTGCGTCATCAGGATGTACGCGGCCCACCCCGATGCAGCGATCAGCGCACACAGAACGCCGAGCGCGCTCGTGTGTCCCGTCCAGGGCTCGGTCAGCAACAGCACTCCGATCAGCGCGATCGCCGGCCATACAAGTCCCAACCGGCTGTGCGCACGAAACACTGCGACACCAAGCGGTCCGAGGAATTCGATTGCTACCACCGTGCCCAGAGGAAGCAGTTGCATCGCGTAAAGGAATGCCACTGTCATTACTGCGGTCACCAGGCCGAGAACCAGCGGAACGCGCAACTGCTTGCGCGTGTAGCTACGCAGTTTCGGGCGCGCGATGACGAGGAAGATCACGCCACCGGCGCTCAGCCGCAGCCAGGCGGTTCCCCCTGCGCCAACCGAATCGAACATATGAGTCGAAAGGGCGGCCCCGAGTTGGACGATCACCATCGACATCACGGCGAGCGACCACGCCGGGAAGCGCTGAGTCATCAACCGCTCCCTTGTCGGTGGCCGTTCCGCCAGCTCACACGCCAGCGACACCATCCTTGCCGATCACCCACAGGTGCTCGTGCCGGCCACCGTCCACACCTCTGCGTCAGTCAGCCCGTGAGCACCTCAGACCCGCGAGCATTGGAAACGCAGTCATTGCCCAAATGTCTCACGCGTGAGACTATCTCAAGGTGGAGGAAGTGAGCATTCGCGATCTGCGTAACCACGGAGGCGAGGTCCTCGACTCAGTGATGCGCGGCGCGCGAGTCACCGTCACTCGACAGGGGCGCCCTATCGCTGAGCTCATTCCGCTCGCCCATCAGGGACGCGACACCACGGAACTGTTGGCTGCGTGGAAGGGAACTCCCACCTTCGACTTGCGAGTCCTTCGGTCCGATCTCGACTCGGTCTTAGACGGATCCCTGTGACCGACGTCGTTGGCCAGGGGCTGCTCGACACCAGCGTCGTTATCAACTTGGCGCACCTGTCCGCGGCCGATCTTCCTGCAACCAGTTTCATCTCCGCCATCACGCTGGCTGAGCTCACGGTCGGCCCGCTCATCGCTCAATCCGACGACGACCGCATCGCACGACAGGCCGTCCTTCAGCAAACCGAAGCACAGTTCAACCCGCTCCCCTTCGACGCAGAAGCAGCTCGGGTGTTCGGACGCCTCGCTGCGCGCCTGCGAAGGCAAGGACGCAAACGCAAGGCCCGCGCGTACGACGCACTGATCGCCGCCACTGCGGTCCGCTATGAACTGCCGCTCTTCACGTGCAATCCGAAGGACTTCGACATGATCGAGGGGCTCGAAGTACACGCCGTGAACTAGACCGGCATCCGAACAAACACCCGATCACCGTCGTCAAACGACTGCACATCTCGGGCGGGCGGAACTGTCGTCGCGGTGAATCCCAATCGCGCAAGCAGTCGCAGCGAACGCGCATTCCCAGGGTCGACGGTCGCCCAGAGTTCGACCGAGGGGAGCGACTCGATCAGCCACGTCACTGCCTCAGTGGCGTAGCCGCAACCCCACCAAGGGCGCCCGAACACCCAGGCGACTTCGGCCCACTCCGGATGCACACTGGCCTGAAGGTGCCCGATGAGATCACCCGTGTCTGTCACACGAACGGAGTAATTCAGCCACAACTCGTCGTCACGACCAGATCCCGCACGCATGCGCGCAATGCGATCTCGAAGCGCCTGCACCGACGGCGAGTAGGCGCCGCCAATGAACTCACCCACTTCAAGCGAGTCAGTGGCAGCGAACAACTCCGCAGCATCGTCGACCTGAAGTTCGTCGAGGCTCAGGCGTTGGGTGCGCATCTGAACGCATGCCCCCTATACCTTCGACGCGACCAACACGGGAATCGAGCGCTCGGTGTTCTTCTGGTATTCGGCGTACTGCGGGAAATCAGCGACCGCGCGATCCCACCACGCCGCCCGCTCATCGCCACGCACCTGACGCACGAAGTAATCGATCGGCTCGGGCCCGTCCTGAATCGTCACTGCGGGGTAGGCCATCATGTTGTGGTACCAGTCAGGGTGCTCGGAGTGCCCGCCCTTGCTGGCGATCAGCGCGTACTCACCATCATGCTCAACGCGCATGAGGGCGATCTTGCGCACGTTGCCCGACTTACCGCCTCGCATGGTGATGATCACTACCGGCAGGCCCGTTTCCATCAGCGTGTTGGCGCGCGTGCCGCCGGACGCTTCGTATTCGGCAACCTGATCGGCAACCCAGTCGGACGTGCTCGGCTCGTAGTTTCCTGTAATTGGCATAGTCAAACTTTAGCGCCGCCCCTCATTTCTGGCAGACTGCCGCCCATGACCACCTTCACCGACCGCCCGAATCGAGCCCTTCTCGTCATTGACGTGCAAGTCGACGTCGTTCAGGACGCCTACCAACGCGAGGAAGTAATCGCGAACGTGGCAACGCTGGTCGACAAGGCACGAGCAGCGGGCGAGCCGGTGGTCTGGATTCAACACAACGATGAAGGTATGCCGCTCGGCAGCGAGGTGTGGCAGTTAGTTCCGGAACTCACCCCGCAGCCAGGCGATGCACGCATCAACAAGCAGTACCGAAGTTCGTTTGTTGACACCGATCTCGAAGCGACTCTCGCCGAACTCGGTGTCGGCACTCTGGTGATCTGCGGAGCACAAACGAACAACTGCGTGCGGCACACCCTGCACTCAGCTCTTGATTTCGGTTACGACGTCACACTTGTCGAGGATGCTCACACCACGTCCGACTTCCAGTGGGACACCGGCATGATCAGCGCGGCCCGCATCATTGACGAACAGAACGCCTCAAGCATGAACTACGCCCTACCTGGACGCAGTTGCACTCTCACCACCACAACCGAGGCATTCAGCTAGGTCGACCTACAGTCGGCAGTCGTTCCATGAATCGACCGTCGGGAAGTGCGAAGCCAAGCTTCTCGTAGATCGTGTGAGCGTCTTCGGTGTGCAGCATCCATCGGAATGCGGCCCCTGGTCCGTCATCGACGATGAACCGCACCAGCGCTTCCCCGACGCCACCACCCCGCACCGATTCCACGACGAACACATCCGACAAGTACGCGATGGAGTAACCATCCGAGATTGCACGGCCAAATGCCACACACTGTCCGTCGATGAACGCTGAGGCCACGCGCCACGACACCGCGATCTGCGCTTCAACGACCTCGCGCGAGCGCCAGGAACCCCAGTACGCCTTCGTTGACAGGAAGTTCCAGACCGCCTCGTGATCGATTCGCTCCGGATCGTCGGTGAGCACGACCAATCGGCCATCGGCCAACGAACGAGTCACCTCCACCACGATGCGACTGTAGCGGGCAGACATCAACCGCAGCCATGCCTCACACTCACTTCATGAGCCCAATCAGCGATCGCGACGACATGGTGCGACAGATGGACCCTGCGCTCAATCCCGGCGAGTGGGTGTTCATTCGAACGAATACCCCTCTCCCTCAAGGGATCCAACCGCTGATGACATTCCGTGAGGACGAGGGCCTCACCGCAATCTTGAGCCGCGACACTGCCGACACCCACGACCTCAGGTACGACCTCGTCACTAGGTGGCTCACCCTGCGCGTCAACAGTTCGCTGGAAGGCGTGGGGCTCACCGCAGCCGTCAGTTCAGCGCTCGCCGATCACGGCATTGCCTGCAACATCGTGGCGGCGTTCACCCACGATCATCTCTTCGTTCCAGCCCGCGACGCCGACCGCACGCTAGACGTGCTGCAGACGTTGGCACGCTCATAGGGGAAGATCACAGGGTGGACGGTCACATCGTGGTCTTCGGGTGCCACGGAGTCGCGCGCCGCGTGATCCGGCACCTCGTACAAGCAGGCCGTGAGGTGCTCGTCATCGACCGCGAAGCCACCCGCCAAGACCGCGAAGACCTACTTCGCTGGGGTGCCACGTACGTCGAGAGTTCCGACCATCGTCAGTACACACTCGGTGCGGCCGATCTCGACAACGCAGCCGCCGTGCTGTGCATCGATGAAGACGACTTGCGCAACGTGGAAATGGCACTGCTTGTTCGTGAGATGTCGCGCTCGGTTCGCATCGTCGTCTACACCTCGAACTCATCGGTCAACCGCGCACTAGAACCCATCGCGCGACCCGGAACAGTTCTCGATGTCGCCGCCCTGTCGTCACGGTCGATCGTCGAGGCAGTCGTTGAAGCTCACACGCGCGTGCTTGATCTTGACGGCGAGCCATTCACGATCGTCGCTGTGCCCGCCGAAGACGGCGACTTGCGAACGCAATGGGGCTCGCTGGCACCCCTGGCCGTCGAACGGGCCGATGGTTCACCACTCATCGTTGGCCCCGGACGAAGTCTGCAGGTCAGCCGAGGAGACATGGTCACCCTCATCGGACGCGAAGGCGACTTCGCGGCTCAGGGGATCAACGCATCTCCTCCGCAGGTTCAGCGGCACCGCCGTTCACTCCTCAACTCGATCCGGGCGAGCTTCAACGCGCTGTCCGATGCCGTCGATCGGCCCTTCCGCATCGCATTCGGCATCCTGGCACTGCTCGGTCTGGTCTCAGTGGTCCTGCTGCTCATCGGCTATCGCGAACCCGACGGCTCACGCATGGATCCTCTCGACGCGGTCTACTTCACCGCCGAGACCATCGGTCAAGTCGGGTTTGGCGACTTCTACTTCCGCGATCAGTCCACGTGGCTGCGCCTGTGGTCAGTGTTCCTCATCCTCTTCGGAATTCTGCTCGTCGCTGTAGTCACCGCCTTGCTCACCAACACTCTGGTCACGCGTCGCCTCGCCCAATCTCTGGGCCGGCAGCGTTTGACGGGTTTGCGTGATCACATCGTCATCGTGGGCTTGGGTTCAGTCGGTCTGGCCGTCGCCAGCGAATTGCGGTCATCGGGCTACGAAGTCGCCGTTGTCGATAGGGACGAGAACAACCGCTACGTGCCGCAAGCGCGCGATGCCGGCATCTCGGTGCTCTTCGGCGATGCCACCCTGCACGAGACTCTGGTCAATGCGGGAATTGAGCAGGCACGCGGCGCCGCCGTTCTCACCAGCGACGACATGGTGAACATCGAAGTCGGCCTCGCCATTCGAGACGCCGTAGGCGATCGGCACATTCCCGTCGCATTGCGCGTTTTCGAACGTGATCTCGGCCGCGTCCTCGGCCGCGACCTCGCGCTCGGAACGACGCGCTCCACCGCCGAACTCGCAGCCCCGTGGTTCGTCGGTGCGGCACTGGGCCTGAGTATCGTGTCGACCTTCTACGTCGGCGGAACTGCACTTCTTGCTGCGCGCATCACCGTGCGCTCAGGAAGTGGACTCGACGGCCTTGCGATGCGCGACATTGATGCAAAAACTCGGGTCATCGCGATTCGTCGCGCCGACAGCGCCGGCCTGCTCGAACACCCGCCTCGAGGCGACACTCTCTTGCACGCCGGTGACAGCGCCTATCTCATCGGCCAGTACGAAGAACTACTCGACCTGCTGCAGCGTGCCGGTCGCTAGCAAATCTGCGCGACAATGACGTTATGAACGATGACCTTCGCGTAACGCCAATTCTGGTGATTCCGCGTGGCGAACTGACCTGGCGGTTCAGCCGGTCGTCAGGGCCGGGCGGACAATCGGTGAACACCACCGATAGTCGGGCCGAAGTTCTGTTCGACGTCGCCCGCTCCCCAATTCTGAGCGAGTCGCAACGCGCACGACTTCTCGATCGACTCTCAGCCAACCTCGTCGACGGCGTGCTGTCAGCCACTTCGTCCGAGCAGCGCTCGCAGTACCAGAACCGGCGAGCGGCAGCGCAACGCCTCGCAGACACTCTCGCTCGTGCACTCGCGCCACCACCGGCCAAGCGTCGACCCACCCGCCCGAGCCGCGGCGCGGTCGAACGACGCCTGCTCGAAAAGAAGCAGCGCAGTCGCACAAAGGCTCAGCGCCGCAACCTTGACGACTGAGCGCGTACGCTGGCCGACATGTCCGAGCCACTTGTTGTTACCGGTGATGGTCGAGCCCGAGGTCTGGCCCAAGGCGAACACCTGCGCGAAGCGATTCATGAAGTCCTCGAGCGGGTGATCGACTCGATGGGCGGCCCAGCGCAGGTTGAGGCCTTCCTCGAGAACACCCGCTTTCGTGAGGCCATCGCGACCCACACTCCCGACCTGCTCGCCGAGTTCGACGGAATCGCGGCTGGAGCGGGCGTCCCCACCAACCACCTGCTCGCGCACAACTTGATGGATGAGCACTGGTGGTGGTCAGAGACGCAAGGCAATCGCGAAGCGTGCAGCACCTTGGCAACTCCCGGCCCGCCCGCCCTCGTCGGACAGACCATGGATCTCGATCGGCTTCTCGACGGAAGTCAGCGCGCCATCACCCACTCCACCACCGGCAGCAGCGTCACGGTGCTCACGTCAGCGGGCTTGGTCGGACTCTGCGGGGCATCAAGCGCCGGATTCGGACTCTGCGTCAACGCACTGACGACGTTGGAACACAGCGGCAGTGGCCTTCCCGTCGCGTTCGTCATTCGCGGTGCCCTCGCCCAACCCAACGCCGACGCGGCGGCCGAGTTCATTCGCTCCGTACCGCACGCCTCGGGCCAGCATTACGCCATCGTCGGGCGCGGTCGTTCCGGAAACACTGTGACCTCGAGTGTGGAGTGCTCAGCGTTCGGAACAATCGCATCGGCCGAACCCGGAAGTCGATTTGGTCACGCCAATCATCCGTTGGCCACTGCTGACGTCGACCCCGCGATGATCCCCGCGGAAAGTCGAAGTGAACTTCGTCAGTCGGTGCTCGATGTTGCCGGCTCGGAAGTGACCACAGCCGACGATCTGGCCGAACTACTCAGCGTCAGTCCCCTGTGCCTGACCCGGCGCGACGACCACGAGTGGTTCACATTCGGGGCCATCGTCGTCGAGATCAACGACGTGGTCACGATGCGCTACACACTCGGGCCGCCCGACGCCGAGCAGTGGCACTCAACAGTTGTTGAGATCAGTCTTCGTTGACGATGACGGTCACTTCTTCGGCCACAGCCTGAAGTTCGCCGTCTTCATCAATCACCGAGACAACCTCGTCAATGAGCACGTCGCCGTCGGCATCTTCGATGATCAAGGTCTCGTCGGTGGCGACGACAGTGCCGTCAGAATCGACGAGGGCAACCAAGTCGTCAACCACGATGTTGCCTTCATCATCGGAAGCCTCGGTAACAACTTCAACAACTTCAAACTCGTTCTCGCTCATAGCGCTCCTTGGTGATGGCCACCGTGCGACCACAGGGCCGGTTCTGGTGGTACTTGGCCTACCGGCCGATTGGAACACTAGGGGTAACCACCCAAAAGCACCAATGACCCCGTTATGTCCGGTAGGCGGCAACCTGCTCAGCGAGCAGCGTGTCCCACGCCGTGGGCTCGAGACCGAATATCGTTCGGGCATCCGAATCGTCAAGAACGTAGGGCCGAGTGCGTTGATAGTCGGTTTCACTGAGCTCGCGCACCATCGGACTGAACCAGCCCGCCACGGTGAGCATGGCGCCTGGCATCACCCCCACATTCACGTGTGCGACTCCGGCAGCGTCGGCCAGATCGTCAATGACCTGCCGCTGTGTACGCGGCGCATTGCTCGGAACGTGCCAGGGGTGACCCCACGCACGTTCATCGGAACCGACCAGTGCAAGAAGCCGCGCGACATCAGTCGGCGAAGTCCACGTGTGCGGTTGATCGACATCACCGAGAAGCTTCACGCCTTTGCCTGCCAGCAGGCGCGGCATGACCCGATCTCCCATCTGACTTTGCGCCCCCGGGCAGATGTAGTCCGATCCGCGAACTTCGGTGACGCGAACGCGTCCGTCGTTGCTGCGCCGCAGCGCCTCATTCCACATCGCGACCCGAACCTGAGCTTTGGTGCCGGTGGCGGCGAGCGGCAGGTCTTCAGTCATGGGCACCGTGACCGGCCCGTAGCCGTAGAGGTTCGAACACGTGGCGAGCACGGCACCTGTGGTTTCGGCGTACGTCAGGAAGGCCTCGGCCATGGGCGGCCAGTCCTGCACCCAACGGTGGTACGGCGGATTAACGCAGTTATAGATCACGGCGGCCGAAGGGACGGCCGCAAGCAACGCGTCGGAGTTCGACACATCAAGGGCCAGTCGCGTGACCTCTGGGCGATTCGGTCCTGCCCCACTGCGGGTCACGACCACGACCTCAGCACCGGAATCGGCTAAGTGAGTGGCCAGAGCTGACCCCACCGCACCGGCTCCCGCCACCACGTGAATACCGCTCATCAGGTTCGACATCATTTCTCCTCAATTCGAGAGCACTGCTCTTAGTATAGACTGATGCTCTCAGTTCTTGTCAATGCTCTGGATTCACGGAAGGATCACCGCATGACCGAGTCGGTACCGCGCACGGCGCGCGAGCGCGCCCGACTCGAGATCACCACGGAGATTGTGTGAGTAGGAAGAGAACACCTCGCTCGCGACGGAGCAGCCGCACTCTCACTCAGGGCAGTCGCACGCGATCTGGGCATGGTGTCGTCTGCGGTATACCGCTACGTCCCCAACCGAGACGCCCTTTTGACTCTGCTGATCATCGACGCCTACAACTGCCTAGGTGCCGAAGCGGAGAGCGCAGAATCTGCAGTCGCCCGCCCGAAACTCACTGACCGGTTCCTCGCCGTATGCCACGCTGTGCGCACGTGGGGTATCAAAAACCCCCATGAATACGCCCTGGTCTACGGCTCACCAGTACCCGGGTATGCCGCACCTAGCGACACCATCGAGCCGGCGGCACGAGTGCCGAATCTACTGCTCGCGATTCTCGCTGATGTTCCGCCTCACCCCCCGAATACACCTGCGCTCTCGGCAGCAGTGCACGGAGCACTGGCGCCCCTTCGCACCTTCTCAGGCCCCTCTGTTCCCGACGACTTGCTACTTCGGGGACTCAATGCCTGGGCAGGACTCTTTGGTTCGGTGTCGCTCGAACTCTTCGGGCAGACTCACAACGTGGTCGCTGACGGCGCGCGCCTACGACGCGCATACTTCGATCACCAAATGCGCGCCCTCGCTGGCACGCTCGAACTCAGCAGTTAACGTCAGAGCACGTCAAGCACGCACTGCGCACTACTGTCGGCCAGTCCAAAGCCATCAGGCTCGGGCAAGAATGACGTCACCACACCGTCTTCAAGCACCATGGCGTAGCGCTTCGAGCGAATACCCAGCCCACCCTTGGACACGTCAACGTCCATGCCGACGGCCTTGGTGAATTCAGCATCGGGGTCGGCCACCATGACGATCGCATCGCCCACGCCGCTCACTTCGCCCCAACTGTCCATCACGAACACATCGTTGACGCCGAGGCACGCCACGGTGTCGACGCCCTTGCCCGCAAGCGCTGCGGCCTGGTCAACGAAACCCGGAAGATGCTGACGGTGACAGGTGGGCGTGAATGCTCCGGGCACTGCGAATAGCACCGCGCGACCGGTTCCGATGATCTCGCTGATCGGAACTACGACGGGAAGTCCGTC
>CAIYMF010000238.1 GCA_903927265.1 uncultured bacterium
ACCGGAGCTACCAGACTCGGTCGGAACCGGCGTACCAATCTCGCTCTTCGCACAGGGGTAGGGCTGGAAACTGGGATCGAAGGAATAGAAGGACCGCATTCCATCAGGTGTCACCGAGACTGAAGGGCCACTTCCGTCAGCAGGTCCCACGACCCACGCGAAACCGGAATCGACGGGCGAGCCTTCGATTCCGAATGCCTTGGCCAGTTGCTGGGCCGCTGACTCTCCGTCAACCGCCCGCGCGTCGTAAACGAAGGCACCGCCCTTGCCGCCGGTGGTCGAAAGTCCCTCTCCTGCGGTGAAAATCGTTCGGCCACCGAACCACGGCATCATCTTGCTGTCGAGAGTCGCGGCACCACCGGTTGAAGGTGCGCCGAGCGCCGGGCCGGCCCCCGCGCTATCAGCGGTTTGCCCTGTGGGTGCATTGAGCCGGAAGGCGGGAGTCGCCGTCGTTGTGTCGGCACTTCCACCCGAGCGCCCCACCACAAATCCAGTACCGGCCGCGAGCGCCAAGGCGCACACCGCCGCCGCAGCACCCATCCACCAACCGCGATGACCGCCTGAATGCCTCTCACGCCGAGCCGCAAGTTCATCGCCCGACGAGAGTCGCTCACCGACGGACAGTCGGATCGACTCGGTATCGACGGTGATATCACCCGCCGGATCAGCAGCGCTCAGCCGAGCGACGACTTCGTCAGCGGGATCAGGGGTGAGTGGTGTCTGGTTCATGGTGTCCTCCGCGGCGTTCGCTGCAGGGCCACGTGGCCCTCTACTTGTTAGGTGTCATACGTCGAGCGGATCTTGCACCTGCGCCCACACGTCACGCAGCCGCGCCCTCGCACGCGAGAGTGCAGCATCGGCCCCACCGCGTGAAATACCGAGAACAGTGGCCAGCTCTTCGCCCTGCAGGCCTTCCCACGCATTGAGCAAGAGCACTTGCCGGTCGCGCGGTGAAAGCTCGGCCAGCACACGCCGCAACTCATCATCGGCGATGGCCAGAGACTCGGGGTCGGTGTCATCAGGCAGTTCGGGAACAAATTCGATCGGCGTAGGAACTCCTTTGCGCCGATAGTTGGCGATCAGAAAACCGCAGGTGCGATAAAGCCAGGGCAATTCGGTGCCGTCGGCGATGTCGAGCCGCCGACGCCACGCCGTGGCAAAGGTCTCGGCAGTCAGGTCGTCGGCGTCGGACACCGCAACACGGCGGCGAGCGTAGCGAGAGACGTCCTGAACATGGGCGCGAAACATCGCCTCGAACCACGCGTCATCGCGCTGGGACATCACAACCTCCTGCCACCCTGAGTGTGTCGCGCGAGGAGTCGATCTTGCAGGGTCGGACGAACGAATTTCGACCGTTCAGTCTCCGAACACGCTGCGACGTGAGACCAGCAACTGATACAGGCTCTGCTGAATTGTTTCGCGCACTTGGTCGGTGAGATCGAAGACCGTCATCGGATCGTCGGCGATGGCCGGATCGAGTGCATCGGTGCGAATGGGCTCGCCGAACTCGATAATCCACTTACTTGGCAGCGGCACCATGCCCAAGGGACCAAGCCAGGGGAAGGTCGGAGTCAGCGGGAAGTAGGGAAGTCCGAGCACACGTGCGACCCACGACGCGTTTGCGAGCATGGGGTACGTCTCTTCGGCACCGACGATCGCGGTCGGAATGATCGGCGACGAGGTGCGCAGTGCAGCGGCAACAAATCCACCGCGGCCAAAACGCTGCAACTTGTACCGCTCGCTGAATGGTTTTCCGATGCCTTTAAACCCTTCGGGCCAGACCCCCACCAATTCACCGCGACGCAACAGTCGCTCGGCGTCGGGGTTGCACGCCAAGGTGTGTCCGGCCTTGCGTGAGATCTCGCCGACGAATGGCGTGCGAAACACCAAGTCTGCGCCGAGCATGCGCAAATGACGGTGCGCCGGATGCTCGTCGAGCAGTGCCAATTGCGTCATCAAGGCATCAAGTGCCACGGTGCCCGAGTGGTTTGCCACCACCAATGCCCCACCGTCGGCGGGCACGTTTTCTAGACCTCGCACTTCGACTCGGAACCAGGAATGAAACAGGGGACGCAACGGCGCCATCAGAACCGAGTCAGTGAGTTCGGGGTCGAATCCAAATTCATCAACTTCGTAGTCGCCGGTGATGCGCCGTCGCAGGAATCCGACCGCAGAAGCTACCCGCTCATCCCAGGCGGGACCGCCTTCTGCGATGTCGGCAGGAGGCACTTCTTCCAGTCGCTTGCGCGAATCGATGGGAATGACCCGCGCTTTAGGCACTGCGCTCACCACCACGACCCAGCAGGTCGACGACTGTGGCCTCGATGGCGGCAGCCCGTTCGGGTGGCAACATCGAATTCAGGCCTCGGGCCGCGACAAAATCGTCGAAAGCTTCGAGCGTGGAGTATTCAGGTTCAAATCCCAACGTCGATCGCATCCGCGCGGTGTCGACGACGCGTCCCCAGGTGAGGTAGCGGACCTGCTCTGAGGAGAAGTCGGCCACGCCCATCCGGCGCATCATCCCTCCGACCGCAGGCATGAAGGGCGCGGCGATCGGAAGGGTGGCTCGACCGGCACGGCGAATGGCCTGCGACAGCATGAGCACTCCGTCACCTGACACGTTGAAGGTGCCGGGAACGTCGTCGACCGTGGCACGAATGATGGCGTCGATGCTGTCGTCTTCATGCACGAATTGCAGTCGAGCATCATGACCCAAGACCGTCGGCACCACGGGCAGCGAAAAGTAGTCGGTCATTGCGGTGGTGAGGCGCGGCCCGACAATGTTGGCGAGTCGAAGTGTCGTGACCGTGACATCGGGACGGCGACGTGAGAATCCTCGAACGTAGCCCTCAACTTCAACATTGTCTTTGGCCCACCCACTACGCGGGGCATCGCGTGGGTCCATGCCCTCGCTGAACATCGCGGGGTCGCGAGGCCCTGATCCGTAGACCGACGTCGATGACTTGACCACGAGTTTGCGCATGGTCGACGACTTCTGACAGGCGGCAAGTAACTGCATTGTTCCGATGACGTTGATTTCCTTCATCACCGTTCGCCCACCTGCCTGCCGTGGAGTCGCGATGACACCCATGTGCACGACGGTGTCGATTTCCGAACTCGACAACACGTGCCCAATCACAGGATTGCGAATGTCGGCGCGCACAAAGTCGGCGAGCCCGAGGTCATGTGATGGAGGAACGACATCGACGCCGACCACACGGTCGACATCGGGCAACTCGGCCAGTCGTCGAGCCAAGGTTCCGCCAAGGTGCCGCGAAGCGCCCGTGACCAGAACAACCCGCCCCATGACGCCCCCCGGTCAGATCACTTCTTGTTGCGACGCTGTACGCGAGTCTTGCGCAGCAGTTTGCGGTGCTTCTTCTTGGCCATCCGCTTGCGGCGCTTCTTGACTACCGATCCCACAGGGGTCGCCCTCTCTCACTCGGTGATTCCGGCTCGATCACCGGTGCACAGGCTCCTAGGCTAGACGACGCGACTTGGCGCGCGTCAGGCGGTGTCAACGGCGGTGTCAACGATCGAGTGGCTGAGGTACTCGTCGACAGCCTTCTGAGGCACGCGGAACGAGCGACCGATCTGTACCGCTGGCAACTCGCCGCCGTGCACGAGTCGGTACACGGTCATCTTGGACACGCGCATCATGGAAGCAACCTCCGCGACGGTCAAGAAGTTCACGCCGCCGACGGCCCGGTCATCGTTCGCTGACATCTCTCACTGCCTTCCGGCGGCCTCGTTCCCCTCCGGCTTCCCCACCGGCACGATCCGCGCTCTAGATGAGACGGTAGTGGATCATGTGACTGATGGGGAGGGGGAGGTGGAAATAAACTGGTGAAACCCCCCATTCGGTGGAGAATTATCACTGAGAGTGCCGATCAATGCCGCAATTGTCACCCATCAGAAGGGCGAGAACGGATCGGCGTGCAGCCCGAGCAGCGGGAACACGGCCTCACGGGTCGCCAAAATCGCCTGGTCGACTGAATCGTCGGGGTCATAGCCACTCTCGAACGAGCGCACCCACGGATCAGCTCCGTCGGTCATGTGACCGGGAGCTGGCCGACCCAGAAGCTCAGTGACGAGTGCGTGGAAGGACTCGGGGGTGGCACTGGCCGGATCGATCGGGGCACCGACGGCCTCAGCCACCAGGTGCGTCCAGGCCCGGGGCACCACGTCGACTAACTCGTATCCCCCACCTCCCACCGCAATCCATTTGCCATCACAGAGTTGGTGGGCGAGGCGGTGCAGCGCCTGGTACGAGCGTCGCTGACCGTCGACGGTGAGAGTCAGGTGAGCAAGCGGATCGTCGAAATGCGAATCACACCCTTGCTGGCTGAACAGAATCTGCGGCTTGAATGCCTCAAGCGCCTGCGGAACGACCGCTTGAAAAGCGCGAAGCCACCCGTTATCGCCGGTTCCCGGCGGCAACGCCACGTTGACCGACGTTCCCTCAGCACCAGGACCCCCCACTTCGGTGGGGTAGCCGGTTCCGGGGAAGAGGGTGCGGCCGGTTTCGTGCAGCGAGATGGTCATCACTCGCGGATCGTCGTAGAACATCGCCTGCACTCCATCACCATGGTGCACGTCGACATCGACGTAGGCGATGCGTTCAACTCCCTGATCGAGGAGCCACGCAATCGCCACGCCGATGTCGTTGTAGACACAGAAGCCACTAGCGAGTCCGGGCATTGCATGGTGCAACCCACCAGCGAGATTCACCGCGTGGTCGAAGCCACCCTCATGAACGGCACGCGCCGCGGCCACTGACGCCGAACACACACCCATGGATGCTTCGTGCATCTGCAGGAAGGCCGGAACGTCGGGAGTTCCGAGTCCGCGCGCGTAGTCAACCTGGCTGGGATCCAGGCCTGCTCGTTTGACCGCCTCGACGTAGTCGGCGTCATGTACACGCAGCAACGTGCTCTCGTCGATCAGCGACTCCGCGGGACCAAGCACCACATGTGGCGGCTCGAACAATCCGAAGGACTCGGCAAGTCGCATGGCCAGCACCACGCGGATGGGAGCGAGCGGGTGACCGGGGCCGAAGTCATACAAGCGCATGTCCTCATCCCAGACCACGCGCACTCGATCGCTCATGACCTCACGCTACCCACGACCCCACAGAGTTCACCCTCCGGCCGCCAACTCACGTGAGCGATCGCGCGCAGCTTCAATTGCTGCCACGAAAGCATCGCGTACACCGCGATCGCCAAGGGTTGCCAGTGCCGCAGCCGTGGTGCCGTTGGGTGAGGTGACTTGCTCACGCAAGGTGGCCGGGTCGGTTCCCGTTTCTCGAACCATCGTGGCCGCACCGAGAACGGTTTGCACGGTGAGTTGCTGCGCGACATCAGCAGGCAGCCCCAACTGCACTCCTGCATCGATCATGGCTTCGATGACGTAGAAAACGTATGCGGGTCCACTGCCACTGACCGCCGTCACGGCATCTTGCATGTCTTCGGGAACGCGCACGACCAGTCCGAGCGGGCTGAGTAAACCTTCGACGAGATCGAGGTGCGCGGTATCGACCGACGTTCCTGGAGAGACCGCCGCCATTCCCATGCCAACTTGCGCCGGCGTGTTGGGCATCACTCGCACCACAGGAGTTCCCGACGGCAATCGCGACTCAAGGAAGGCGGTGGTGATTCCTGCCGCCAGAGACACCACCAGCGCCTCCGGCCGGAGAGACGGCGCTACCTCACTCACCGTGGCTTCCATGTCTTGCGGCTTCACGACCAGAAAAACCACGTCGGCCGCTCCTACGGCATGCTCAACCGATTCAACGCTCACGCCGAAGGTGTGACGAAGGTGCTCGGCACGTTCGGCGTTCTTCTCCACCACGCTGACGTTGGTGTGCAGAACACCTGACCGCAAGAGACCACCGAGCAAGGTACCGCCGAGCATGCCTCCTCCGACGATGGCGATCTTCTTCATGCGAAGGGCCTCCTGAGCACTAGGCAGAACGGATGGCCCGCAGGATCGAGGTACACCCGGAAGGTCTCGCCCGGCTGATGGTCGGACTTGCGAGCGCCGAGGGCCAGCACCGCCGCCTCGCCCTCGTCGAGGTCAGGCACGTCGAAGTCAAGGTGAAGTTGCTGTGGGTGTGCGCCCTCGGGCCACGTGGGCGCAACATGATCGGGTGCGAGCTGGAACGCAAGCGTCGTGCCCGTGTCGCTCTCAAGCCACACCCACTCGTCATCGCTGTCAGGCGATACCGGCCAGCCCGTGATCTCGGAGTAGAACTGCGCGAGAGCACGGTTGTCGGGGCAGTCGATTGCGGTGAGCGTCAGTTTCGCGATAGCCATGCGCACAGGGTACGCCGTGCGTGGTGAGCCGCGTTATGCCGTGACGACCGGAAGAGCGACTCCACCCCACGTGGCCAGTTCGCGATAGCCGGTCGCGATGCGTTCGTCTGACGGCACTCCGTACGTGGTGGTGCGCTGGCGCGGTGTACGACCAATGTCGCGGGCAATCGCATCAATCTCAGCGGGCGGCTTGAACGATCCGTTTTCGCTTCCCGCCATGCGCGAGATGGTCTCTTCCATGAGGGTTCCGCCGAGATCGTTGGCCCCCGAACGCAACATTGCTTGTGTTCCGCCGATTCCGAGTTTGACCCATGAGGTCTGAATATTCGGAATGCGACCGTGCAGCATGATGCGCCCCATCGCGTGAACTGCAATGTTGTCGCGCAAGGTGGGTCCGGGACGCGCAACACCTGCCAAATAGATCGGCGAACTCTGGTGCACGAACGGAAGTGGCACGAACTCGGTGAATCCGCCCGTGTCATCTTGAATGCGGGCAAGGAGTCGAAGGTGGGCAACCCAGTGCACGGGGGCGTCGACGTGGCCGTACATCATCGTTGACGACGAGCGGATTCCGAGTCGGTGAGCCGTCGTGATGACGTCAACCCATGATGCCGTCGGCAACTTGCCCTTGGTGAGTACCCAGCGCACATCGTCGTCGAGAATCTCAGCAGCAGTTCCGGGAATGGTGTCGAGGCCCGCTTCTTTTGCACCCGCAAGCCATTCGGCGATGCTCATATTCGACCGAGAAGCGCCGTTGACGACCTCCATCGGGCTGAATGCGTGCATGTGCATGTCGGGAGCTGTCGCCTTCACCGTGCGTGCAATGTCGAAGTAGCCAGTGCCGGGGAGATCGGGGTGAATGCCGCCCTGCATGCAGACCTCGGTCGTGCCCACGCGCCATGCTTCGGCCACTCGCTCGGCAACCTCGTCAAGCGACAGCGTGAACGCATCGTCGTCGGTGCGTCGCTGCGCAAACGCGCAGAACCGACAGCCGGTGTAACACACATTGGTGAAGTTGATGTTGCGGTTGACGACGTACGTGACGTCATCACCATTGACCTCGCGGCGTAGTGAATCAGCGAGGGCCGCGAGCGCGATCAAGGCCTCCCCCTCACACGTCATGAGGGTGAGCGCCTGCGCATCGGTCAGGGATGCGGGATCAGCTTCGGCGGCGCGAAGAGCCGCTGCCACATCACCGTCGATGTGAGTAGAAACACCGGCGATCCGCACTGCGTCCGAGCGGATCGTGTCCCAATCACCGAATGCGTTGTCAAAGTCTGAACGCGTTTCGGTGAGTCGGCCTTCACTGTCGATAGCTGTTGCCAAGTCGATGCGTCCGGCGGAGGCCCATTCCGGATCGGGCTCTTGCCACGGCTGACCCTCGGCAAGCACCCCCTGGCGTCGCAGCCCGGTGACGGGGTCAGCAAGGGCGAGGGTGTGCGGCATGACCCGCGGATCGATCCATGGCTCGCCCGTACGCACGTACTCGGGATGCACCGTGAGACGCTCGGCGAGTTCGAATCCGCAGGCAGCCGTCGCGTCGCGCAAGGTATCAAGATGCGGCCACGGTCTTTCGGGATTGACGTGATCGGGAGTCAGCGGTGAGACACCGCCCCAGTCATCGACACCGGCATCCAGCAGTAGCGAAAGATCATCAAGCGCTGACAGATTCGGCGGGGCCTGCACTCGCATGCGAGGTCCCATGACGAGTCGCGTCACTGCAATCGCCGCGAGGTACTCGTCAACCTCAGCATCGGGGACATCGCGCATCGCTGTTCCAGGCTTGGCACGGAAGTTCTGAATGATCACTTCCTGAATGTGGCCAAACGCACGAGCAACTCCGCGCAGCGCGAAGATCGAATCGGCCCGCTCATCAATTGTTTCGCCGATACCGATGAGCAATCCGGTCGTGAACGGAATTGATAGTCGACCTGCGTCTTCAAGCACGCGCATGCGCACGGCCGGATCCTTATCGGGAGATCCGTAGTGCGCCTGCCCTTGCTCCGTGAATAGGCGAGTCGACGACGACTCCAGCATCATGCCCATCGACGGGGCCACGGGCTTGAGTCGGCCTAGTTCTTCCCACGACATCACCCCGGGGTTGAGGTGGGGCAACAGGCCGGTTTCTTCGAGTACGGCAATTGCCAGTGCCCGCACGTAGGCCAGCGTTGAGTCGTAGCCCGCCTCATCGAGCCACTCACGTGCTTCGGGCCAGCGGTCTTCCGGACGGTCGCCGAGTGTGAACAGCGCCTCGGTACAGCCGAGTGCGGCACCTTCGCGAGCAATGGCCAATACCTCGTCGACACTCAGGTACGGTTCGACGCCCTCACGACGTAAACCTCCGGGTGTGGTCACGAACGTGCAGTAGTGACAGCGGTCGCGGCATAGTCGCGTGACCGGAATGAACACCTTGGGCGAATAAGTGATGACGCTCGGACGACCAGCCTGGACAAGTCCGGCATCGCGCACCGACGCCGCATGCGCCATCAGTGCTGCGAGATCGTCACCGCGAGCCGCGAGCAGCACCGCTGCTTCCGCGCGGTCGAGAGTGACCCCGTCGGTCGCACGCCGAAGCGCCCGACGCATGCCGTTTGTCTGCCCGCTCACGTGCCCACCCTAGGACGTTGCTTCAGAGTTCGACACCGCGCTCCGGATCGGTGATCCATTCACTCCACGACCCGACATACATGCGCGCGCCTGACAGACCGGCAATTTCCATGGCCAGAACGTTTTGAGCGGCCGTCACGCCCGAGCCGCAGTAGACAACAACCCTGTCGATGGGCACTTCGCCCATCACCTCAAGGAACTGCTGCCGCAATTGGTCGACCGACTTGAAGTGTCCGTCGGCACCGGTGTTGTGGGCCCGATCGCACAACACGGCGCCGGGAATGTGACCCACCACCGGGTCGTGCGCAGGACCCTCGCCGTGGAAAGCCTGATCGGAACGAGCATCGAGTAAACGGTATGCCGGGTCGGCACGAATGACGTCGACCTCGGCCACGTCAGCAAGGAGTTCAGGACGCACTCGTGCCGTGAAGGGCGTTGACCGCTGCACAGGCTCGGGGATCTCAGTGGTGACCGGCAAGCCGGCCAGAGTCCACGCCGCGTAACCCCCGTCAAGAACGGCGACAGCATCATGGCCCATCCATCGCAGCATCAACCACAGGCGAGCGCCGGCCATCATGCCGCTTTGACCGTCATAGACCACGACCTGTGTGTCGTCATCGATGCCCCACGCGGTCAGCGTCTGCGCGAAATCACGCGCCTCAGGAAAAGGTCGGCGACCCGTGACTCCCGGAACAATAGGCCCCGCCATGTGGCGGCCAAGATCGGCCTGATGTGCACCAGGTAGGTGACCCTCGGCGTACAACTGCGCGCCCAGCGATTCGTCGTCAAGGCCGAATCGAGCATCCAGGACGACCCAGTTCGGATTGGTGAGGTGCTCGGCCAATTCATCGACCGTCATGGTGGTGGTGAAGGTCACCGCACTGTCTCCTCGGGGTGGTGGTCAGGACTTCTTCGGCGGCTTGTAACCCTTGAGCGGCTTGGACGGGTCGAGCAGGTCTTGAATCATCGGCGCGACCATGCGCACCACTTGTTCCTCCGACGCGCTGGCGAGTGGCTCGGTGCGCAGCACGTAGCGAGTGGCGGCAATTCCGACGAGGTAACTCGACACGAGTGCCACGCGCATTCGCGCATCGGGAACACCGAGCGAACCGACCACCTTGTCGATGACGCTGTGCTCAAGAAAGGCCGTCAACGAACCGGCGGCCTTACTCGCGCTACGACCAGCAGTGAACAGGGCCAACAGATCCTCGCGCGACTCTTCGTCGCTCAACATGTCGAGGGTGGCGCGTACCAAACGCTCGCCCATACCGTCGAGCCCCGGTGCCAGAAGTGCCGGAACGGCCGATGCGGGGTCGAACGGCAATTTCATTGCGGCCGCGAACAGTGAGTCCTTGTTGGCGTAATACGACTTGACAACATCCGGTGCGACACCTGCCGCCGCCGCCACTCCCTTGACGGTGGTTCCGACGTAACCGCGGGCTCGAAATGCTGCCTTAGCAGCGTCGAGTACCGCGGTACGTACATCATCGGCTTGGGCCACATACGCAACTCTACGCGGCGGGCGAGATGGCAGCGGCAGGTACTGCGCTCACTCCCCTGGAGCCGCGAGGTGGAGGCGGGCGAACAGCAACGCTTCAGCAAGTTCGGCTTCGCGCTCGGCACGTGAGGAGGCTCGCCGGGTACTGACCTCGATGACGACAGTTCCGGTGAAGCTGGTCGCTGCCAAGCGTTCGAGTAACTCTGCGCACGGCTGCTGTCCACGTCCCGGAATCAGGTGCTCATCGCGCGCGCTACCCGTTCCATCGGCCAAGTGGATGTGCACAAGCGAGTCGCCGAGATCATGGGCCATTTCCAGCGCATCGCTTCCACTGACCGACGTGTGCGAGAGGTCGAGGGTCGTGTGGGGATAATCTTCCTCGCGCACATCCCAGCCAGGCAGGTAGGCCGGAATTTGTCGTGCGCGCACCCGCCACGGGTACAGGTTTTCAACAGCGAATCGCACGTCGGTCTCGTTACCCATCCGACGCAATCCGCGCACGAACGTCTGCGCGTAGTCACGCTGCCAGGCGAACGGCGGATGCACTACCACCGTCGACGCACCGAGCTTCTCGGCGGCCACTTGAGCTCGCACTAACTTGGCCCAGGGATCCGTTCCCCACACTCGCTGAGTGATCAGCAGACAGGGGGCATGTACCGCCAGGATCGGAACTCCGTGCAGATCCGACAGTCGTCGCAATGCGTCAGGATCCTGACTCACCGGATCACCCATCACCATGACTTCGATGCCGTCGTAACCCAATCGGGCGGCTATCTCGAACGCCGCCTCCGTACCTTCGGGGTAGACCGACACGGTAGAGAGGGCCACTTTGGCCTCTGACACGCGCACAGCACGGCCACGCTTCCCGGTCACAGTGTCAGCCTAAGCGCGCGGGCGCTTTCAGTGAGAGTCGACGAGACCGCGTCTCTCAACGAACAGCCTTCCGATAAACAGCACCAGCGAACCAGCGATACCCAAGCCCACCGCCGTGAGGCTTCCCGAGTCAGTACCCAGGGTGAGCGCGAAGAACGCGGCCGTGAATGGAATGAACAGCACGGCAAGGAAGAGTGCACCCATCGACAAAACGATCGCCCAGCGCAACGGATTGAGTGGTCTGGCCACGAGTAGCAACACAGTCCAGCCGATGAGGAACAACGTGATGGCGGCCGACACACGCGCCCCCACTACAGGATTTCCTTCACGCAGAGCCAACCAGTACGAGGTGAACGAGAAGATCGCGCACACGAATCCTGCGGGCACCGAGAACGCCAGCACTCGTCGGAAGAAGCCCGGCCGGAATCTCTGCGTGTTCGGCATGAGTGCGAGGAGAAACGCGGGAATGCCGATGGTGAGCGCGGTAATGATGGTGAGGTGCCGAGGCAGGAAGAGGAACTCGACTTCGTAGATCTTGGTCAGGGTGAAGAACACCGTGAGGAACGACAGAATCGCCGCGTAGAACGACTTGGTGAGGAACAGGTCGCTGACTCGTTCGATGTTGCCCAGAACCCGACGTCCCTCGGCAACCACTGAGGGCATCACCGAGAACTGATCGTCGAGCAACACGATCTGCGCCACGGCTCGAGTCGCGCCGGCTCCTGAACCCATCGCAATGCCGAGGTCAGCATCCTTGAGCGCCAGCACGTCATTGACGCCGTCGCCGGTCATCGCCACCGTGTGTCCGCGGGATTGAAGGGCGCCCACCATGGCACGCTTTTGAGCGGGAGAAACGCGGCCAAATACCGAATGGGTCTCAAGCAAATCAGCGAGTTCGGCTTGATCGGTTGGAAGGTGTCGTGCATCGAACGCGTCGGCGCCGCCGGGAATCCCCGCCTGCGCTGCGATCGCCCCCACTGTCAGCGGGTTGTCTCCACTGATCACCTTGATGCTGACTCCCTGATCGAGGAAGTACGCCACCGTTTCAGCCGCATCAGGACGAAGTCGTTGGTCAATCACCACAAGCGCCGCCGGGATGAGCTCTCCCGCACCGTGGGCGCTGTCGGGAACGCTTCCTTCGACAGCGCGCGCAAATAGCAGCACGCGCGAACCCATGCGCGCACTGTCTTCAGCCCGTGCGCGCACCGGGTCACCATCGGCAAGCAGCATTTCCGGCGCACCGAATACCCACCAACCGTGACCTTCAAATCGAGCGGCCGACCACTTGCGCGCGCTCGAGAAAGGCACGAGCTCTTCGGTCGCCCAGCCGTCGGGTGCAGGGTACGCAGCCGCCACTGCGCCCAGCGTGGGATTAGGACTGTCTTCACTGGCCCCCAGCGCCCCGAGCGCTGTCGAGACGTCGACCGACGAATCGAGTGTTACCACGTCGGTAACCGCCATACCCGGTTGCGTGAGAGTTCCGGTCTTATCGACGCACACGACATCGACGCGCGCGAGCACCTCGACGGCGGGCATCTCTTGCACCAACGCCTTCTTCTGACCAAGGCGCACCACTGCCACCGCCATGGCAATGCTCGTCAGCAAGACCAGACCTTCAGGAACCATCGTCACGACGCCGGCAACGGTTCCTGACAGTGCGACTTGCCAGTCGGGGCTCGCCATCATCTGGCTGGCAAACAACAAGATTCCCAGCGGAATCAGAACCCACGTAATGGTGCGAACGAACTTCATGATCGAACCCATGAGTTCGCTGTGCGTGGTTGAGAACTTGCGGGCTTCGGCCGTCAATTGCGTTGCGTAGGACTCAAGTCCGATGTGCGACGCCAGCATCAGACCGCTACCCGACACCACGAAGGAACCGGATTTCGCCTCATCACCGGGATGCTTGTAGACGGGGTCTGCCTCACCGGTCAAGAGCGACTCGTCGCACTCCAGTCCTTCCCCCGACAGCACCGGCCCATCAACAACGAGTTGATCGCCCAGACGTAGCACAATGACGTCGTCTTGCACGATGTCGATAGGCCGTACTTCCTGATCGACACCGTCGCGACGAACCATCGGCCGCGCTTCACCCACGAGTGACAAGCGCTCGAGGGTTCGCTTGGCTCGATACTCCTGGATGATTCCGATTGCCGAGTTGAACACGATGACCAAGCCAAACAGTGAATCTTGCAACGGCGCCCGGGAAATGATCATGAGCGCCCACAGCGTGCCAATGACCAAATTGAATGACGTCAGGGTGTTCGACCGGATGATGTTCGACAGGCTGCGACTGCGCGGGTCTGGTGCGTTGTTGGTCCGTCCCTCGGCAATCCGCTGGGCTACCTCCGGCGAGGTGAGTCCGACCTTGGGATCAACCGCAGGAAGTGTGACATCCCCAGCCGTCACGCGCCCTCCTCAGAAAGCCAATCGAGTCGGCGAAGGATGATGCCTTCCCGCAAGGCCCATGGGCAGATCTGCAGAGTCTCAAGGTCGAGCAAGTCCATCACCGCTTCGGCCACCACAGCGCCGGCCACCAGTTGGCCAGCCCGCGATGCGCTGACACCGGGCAGTTCAGCTCGTTGCGATGATTTCATGTCGGCCAACTTGGGTAGCCACAACGCGAGGTCACTGCGCGACAGCATGCGCTGAACATGCGGACCCTCGCTCGACGGCGCGGCACCGGCGATACGCGCCAGCGATCTCAGGGTCTTGCTGGTGGCAACTGCATGACCTACCTGCCCCGATCGGGTCAGTCGTCCGACGCTCGTTCCCAACTGAGCACGCACGCTACGGCGTAACTCGCGCAAATCACTGGATTTCGGCGGGTCCCCAAGCAGGTGTTCTCGAGTGAGCCGACCCGCGCCGAGCGGCAGCGAGAACGCCGTGTCGGGGTACTCGTCATCCCCTGCAGCAACTTCCAGCGATCCGCCGCCGATATCGATGACCAGTAGACGTCCACTCGACCAGCCAAACCAGCGACGCACGGCAAGGAAGGTCAGTCGCGCTTCGTCGTCACCAGTGAGCACCTCAAGTTCAATACCCGTGCGTTCACGGACGGCAGCAATGACCGCATCGCCGTTACTCGCTTCGCGAATCGCTGAAGTGGCAAAAGCCATCATCTCGGTGACGCCGAGATCTTCAGCAAGGGTTTGCGATTCATTCATAAAGCCGACCAGAGCGTTGATGCCGGCGTCGTTGATGGTGTTGTCGTCACGAAGGTGCTCGGCCAGTCGCAATTCGATCTTCCGAGAGGTAGTCGGAATGGGTGCAGCGCCAGGATGGGCATCGACCACCAACAGATGCACCGTGTTTGAACCGACGTCGACAACACCAAGTCGCATACCACGACGGTACCCGCACCGGGTGAACAACGGTTGCCCTAGGGTGGGCGCATGCCCGAGGTTCCCCTGGACTTCCCTCGCGCCTGGATCGAGTTTCCCGATCCGGCCAACGACCAGCAGATCCTGCGCTGCGATCTCACCTGGCTCACCTCGCGCTGGAACTGCATCTACGGCCGCGGCTGCGGTGGCATCGATGCCGAAATGCCCGACGCCGGCTGCTGCTCACTGGGCGCCCACTTCGCCGACAAGGACGATGAGAAGCGCACCAGCAAATTCGCTGAACAACTCACGCCAGCCGACTGGCAGTTTCATTCAGTCGCGCAGCGCAAGGGCTTCGTCGCGAAGGATCCTGATGGCGAGCGAAAGACTCGAGTTGTCGAAGGAGCCTGCATCTTCCTCAACCGCCCCGGTTTCGCAGGCGGTGAAGGGTGCGCTCTGCACCTGCTGGCCGGCCGCCTCGGCAAGGACTACCAGCGCACCAAGCCGGAGGTGTGCTGGCAACTACCGGTGCGGCGACAGTACGACTGGCGCGAATACACCGACGGCACGAAGAAGCTTGTGGTCTCGATCGGCGAGTATGACCGACGCGGTTGGGGGGCCGGGGGCCATGACCTCAACTGGTACTGCTCGGGCAACACCGAAGCCCACAATGCACCCGAACCGGTATACGTCACCGAGAAGGCGACACTGGTTTCGCTCATGGGCAAGAAGGCGTACGCCGAGCTGGTTGAGCACTGCCTCGCCCGCGAGTCAGCGCTCGAAGCGGCGCGACGTGTCGGCAAGCGCAGTGGCGACATGTCGGCCATGCGCGCCTTTGCGCCGCACCCCGCCGACCCTGAGTAGGTCTACCTAGGCGCGCCCCCCCCGCCCAGCCCAGCCCCGCCGGCATCTCCACCCCCGCGCGATTCCTACGTTCACGCAGGTTTCACGGGGGTTTTTACCTGCTCAGACGTAG